>JAFTTY010000034.1 GCA_017466525.1 Alphaproteobacteria bacterium | reverse complement strand
GGGCAAGATCGCTAGAATATAAAATTTGTGAGTATAAACCATCGGCCAACTCATTGGATATAGATTACAATTCATGCCGCACAGACATATCACAAATTCGTGATGAAGAACTGGGGCGCGTTGTTAATACAACCCAATCGGGCCTGGGTGCGATAAAGCCATTTGCAGGGGTTCTGGACGGCACAATTTATTGGGAATCGATTGAAGTTGGCAACGACGGCAAACTATCAACCATCGACGAATACATGAAAAAAATCGATGCCAGTGATATGAGCGAAAAACAAAAAGAACGCGTCCGTTCTGAAATAGCCCAACTGCAAAAAAATATTAATAACGCCATAGAGGCGATAGAAGCAGACCCAAAGGTACAGTTCTGTATGACCGGACGCGAAGTACAAGGTATGAAAACCGGAACCGGCAAAAAACAAACACGAACAAAGATTGGTGAAAAAAGCGAAAGCGCCGCAAGATTCCCGCAATTGACGAAACAGATGCGCATGATTATTGCAACTGCGGCATTAAAGAAGGCCAAAGAAAACTATAATAAAAAATACGATAAACTAAGCGAAAAAATGTTGCAAGACTATGCAACAATCGGGTCTCGTATTGCCGCAAACGAAGGCGAAAATGCACTGGATGCACGTCGTGAAATCGCGCGCCAGGCATGCGTCAGCTTTGCCGAAATGTCAATCCTGCCAAAATCACCAAACCCACCCGCAAACGCATTGGGTAAAGTACTGGGGGCAGTTATGATTGCGGGCGCAATTGCCGCAGTCCCATTTACGGGGGGGCTTTCGGTTGGTGTTGCCGTTGCTGCTGAGGCAGGTGCCGCTGGAGCTGCCGCTGCCATAAGTGCTGGTGTTGGTATACTGGCCGCCGGTGCCATTGTTGGTAGCACAATGATGTCTGCAGATGGCAAACACGGCAAGATTGTTGACGGTAACGGATTTGAACGTGATTTGATTGGGTCAAAACAAATGAATCAATGGGATTACAAAGAAACAATCACATCAACATTTGAATGGGAAACACTTAAATGTGAAAAATGTACACGTTCACAAAAATGCACAAAATATAAAAATCCGCTGTTCGGCAGCCGATATTGTGGCGCATGGGGCGAACCTGTGAACACATGTAACACAACCCAATTCTAGACAATAAAAATCCCCCAAACGGGGGATTTTTTATTTATTTTCGATTGCATATTTTATCGACCAACAATTTACGATAAAATGAATTTTTTGCACCATCATTTACAAACCTAAACGCACCATCCGCACATGCATCAGCATGATTTACATATCTGCGAACCGCAACCCAGCGATTGTCCAACGGCAAAATACGACCCGTTTTTTTATCACGCCGAACAACCGTTCCAACAACACTGTTGCCCGTCAAATCGTACCGCGGATTTTCAACAACATCATCTTGCGTTGGATATACCACAGACGACACAACCATTGTCACAACGGCCACCAATTCATAATTCGCAAAATCCTTCATACGGTGCATTTTTGTACGCATTTCAACCGCATTCGCCGTATCAATATCTTGCCCACTTACAGGAACCCCCATATACTTATCCGTATTCCATTTTTTTGCATCAAAATTATAAAATAAAATCCCGTTATAATTCAGTCCAAACAAATCCGCCATCTTGTCATCTGTCAAAATTTCCTTGCCATCAACAATATTTGCGATTGGTTTAACGCGCCCTAACGCCCCCTTGGCATTTGCCAAAGCAGCTACACGTTCCACCCCAATAATCTTTCTTTCCAATACGCTGATAGCATTTTTTAGAATATTATAATCAGCCTGACTTATCTTATAATCTGCCATAAATAACCCTTTTTATAAAATCATATCAAATATAACACGCCGATCTTATATGTCAAAAAAAATCCCCCAAACGGGGGATTAATTATTCTGCATCTTTCTTTGCTTTTTTCGTTGCAGGTTTCTTGGCTGTTTTTTCTTCTGCCACAACTTCTTCTGCAACTTCTTCAACAACTGGTGCAACCGGTTTCTTTGCATGTACATCACGGTCAACCAATTCAATAATCGCCATAGGTGCCGCGTCACCATAACTGAAACCAGCCTTCATAACACGTGTATAACCACCTGGACGATTTGCATAACGTTTACCCAAAACGTCGAACAACTTTTTAACAGTTGCCGCAGATGAATTACCCAATTCAGATGCTGTCAAACGACGATTTGCAACAGTATCAACCTTTGCACGAGTAATCAGTTTTTCAACAACACTGCGCAAATCTTTTGCCTTTGGCAAAGTAGTTTTAATCTGTTCTTTTTCAATCAAGTTTTTCGTCAAGCCAATAAACAAAGCCTTGCGTGCATTTGTCTCGCGATTAAAGGTGCGACCTGCTTTCATATGTCTCATCGATTACTCCTTTTGGTTTCTGCCCTGCCCGTTTTGGGTGGGATTTTTTTCGAGACGTCCGCGACCTGACACAACCGTCAGAACCACGGGATTAAAATTCTGTATTATTTTATATAAATTCCTGACAATTGCAAGAAATTAAATTATGTGAAATGATTGTTGGTGTTTCACAATTTCTCACACTCCTTGCTTAGTAAGAAATTGATTTTTATGAGACGATTGGAAGTGTTTGACGGTTTGAAGTGTAGTTGACCTACATGAAAACCGACAAACACAACAAGCGTCCACAAAAATCAATTTATTTGTATGGGTCTTCGTACTTCTTGGCCAATTCCGCAATATTTTCTGGTGGCCAACCTGGTACTTCCATACCTAAGCCTAATCCCATTGCTTCTAATTGAACCTTGATTTCGTTCAAAGACTTGCGACCAAAGTTTGGTGTTTTCAACATATCTGCTTCGGTCTTTTGAACCAATTCGCCCAACCAATTGATTTTGTCGTTCTTCAAACAATTGTTTGCACGAACAGACAATTCTAATTCGTCAACATGCTTTAACAATTTTGGATCAAATGGCAATGCGTCTTTTGCCTTTTCTTCTTCGCTTGGCGCATTCAATTGTGCTGGATCTTCAAAGTTAATAAAGACAACCAACTGATCTGTCAGAATACGCGCAGCAAATGCAATTGCATCTTCTGGGGTAACAGAACCGTTTGTCTTTACTGTCAATTCCAATTTGTCATAGTCTGTTGACTGACCAACACGTGTTGGCAAAACATCACTGGCAACATTCAAAATTGGTGAAAAGATAGAATCTACTGGAATCAAACCCAATGGCAAACCATCAGAATGCGCAGATGCAGGAACATAACCACGACCTGTGCCCAATGTGATTTCCATGTCTAAATTCGCACCCTTGTCCAACGTGCAAATTTCTACGTCTTTGTTCATAACTTCGACGCCACCTGCTGTTTCAATCATACCGGCCGTAACAACAGCTGGGCCCTTAACTTTCAAATAAGCCTTGTGCTGACCTTCACTCAATGCCTTAAAATAAACACCTTTTAAGTTCAAGATGATATCAGTCACATCTTCACGTACACCAGAAATGCTAGAGAATTCATGTTGTACACCATCAATCTTGATATAAATTGGTGCACAGCCCTGCAACGAAGACAACAATACACGACGCAATGCGGTACCCAGTGTCAAACCAAAGCCCTTTTCCAATGGTTCTGCGATTAACGTTGCAATATTTGGATTATGTTCATCTGTCTTGATTGTCAGCTTTTTTGGCTTAATCAAGCTCATCCAGTTTTTTTCAATCATTTAAGTTTCCTTTTAGCTTAGTTTATCATTTTCGCCAAACGGCCGCATACATGTGTGTACGCAGGCGTGATTTTATATCAGCAATAAAAAAAAGTCAATAAAAAACCGCCCATTTCAGGCGATTTTTTTGATTCTTAAACTCTACGTACCTTCTTTGGACGGCATCCATTATGTGGGATACGTGTAGTATCAGTAATGGACTGCACAATCAGACCAGCATTTGCCAATCCACGTACAGCAGATTCACGACCTTGACCAATACCACGCATTAAAACATCAACTGTTTTCATACCCATTTCGGCGACTTTTTTACCAACAGCGTCTGCAACGATTGTTGCTGCATATGGTGTGGACTTTTTTGCGCCCTTAAAATTATTTGCCCCAGCGGTTGCCCATGTCAACACGGCACCAGACTGGTCTGTGATTGTAATACGTGTATTGTTATTTGTCGCAACAACATGTGCAATGCCATGCGATACTTTTTTTACAACTTTCTTTTTAGCTTTTGATACTGCCATTTTACTTTAACCTTTTTTTCGATGTCTTCAATTAACTATGGTGTTAATCTCTACCTTATTCCTAAATTTAAGATAGCGTTGCAGATATGTGTGTTGGGCGACGGGAGTGTACAAACGCTACATGACCAGAACCCAACGCGCATAGATGCTGCGCTAGATTAAATTTATTTACCCTTGGTTGAAGAACCTGCAACCACCACGCGCTTACCTTTACGTGTACGGGCATTTGTTTGTGTACGTTGACCACGAACCGGCAAACGGTTGCGGTGACGAATACCACGATATGCCTTTAAATCTTGCAGACGTTTAATGTTCATTGCAACTTCACGACGAACATCACCTTCTACTTTAAAGTTTTCTTCGATATAATTAGAAATTTTGATAACATCCGCGTCTGTCAAATCTTTTGCGCGCAAACCGTCTTTTAATTTCAACGCTTCACAAATCTGCGCAGCCTTGGCTGGGCCGATACCGTGAATATATTGCAACGCAATTTCAATGCGTTTTTCTGTCGGAATGTTAACACCTGCTATACGTGCCATTTTTCATTTTCCTTTTTATTTTACTTTACACGAAACATAGTCCACCCACATTTCGCAACCCAAACCCAAAACACTTTTTACCATGCCATGGGCTATTCTTATTTTGCCGAATAATTCTATACAAAATCCAGCAAAAGTCAAATCTTGTTTATTTCCAAACGGATATTACCCGCGGAAACGACCTTTCTTTTGTGCTTTTTTAATAACGCCACTATACTGTTTTGCAACCAAGTATGACTGAACCTGATTCACAGTATCCAAAACCACACCCGCCACAATCAATACACTGGTTCCACCAATCATCAACGGCATACCCAAATGAGTATTCAAGATAATTGGCAATACACAAACAACTATCAAGTACGCAACACCAATCGCCGTGGTACGCGATACAACGTTATCCAGATACTTAATTGTCTGTTCACCCGGACGAACGCCTGGAACATAACCCCCGGCATTTTTCAGATTATTACTGGTTTCTTCTGAATTGAATATAACCGCCGTCTGGAAATACGCAAAGAACGCAATCAAAACCGTAAACAGAATGATATACGACCATGTTCCATACGTAAAGAATCCCATAATCGTCTGAACGGTTAAATTCTCACTCTGAACGAAACGCTGAACAAATGCTGGCAACATCATAATAGACGATGCAAACACCGGCCCCATAACCCCAGACATATTAATCTTGATTGGCAAATAAGATGCATTTGTATTCATAACGCCATTCGCCATAACCTGACGTGGATATAAAATCTGAATACGACGCTGCGCCTGTTCAAAGAATGCAATCAGTGCAATAATTCCAACCACGAACGCAACAATCAATGCAATCATCGCTGGTGAAATCTGACCAACAGATCCCAATGACAACAACTGTGCGATGCCACCAGGAACCTCTGCAATAATACCTGCAAAGATTAACAATGATGCGCCCTGCCCGATACCACGTGCGGTAATCTGTTCTGCCAACCACATGACAAATACAGTACCACCAACCAACGCGATAATCGCAGACAATTCAAACGCAAAACCTGGATTCACAACCGCTGCAACGCCATTAACCGGCGCCATCATTTCCAGACCACGCACAACCGCCCAGCCCTGAACAACGGCCAACAATACCGCCAAATAACGTGTATATTGGTTAATTTTAACACGCCCAGATTCGCCCTCTTTACGCAATTCGCCCAAAGACTTACTTGTTGCACTTAACAACTGCAATACGATTGATGCCGAAATGTACGGGAAAATGTTCAATGCCAAAACAGACATACGCGACAAAGAACCACCACTGAACATATCAAACATGCCCATCATACCATTGTCGCCTTGGAACAAATGTAACACAGCCGATGCATTCACACCTGGCAGTGGAATAAATGAACCAATACGATAAACAATCAACGCACCCAATGTAAACAAGATACGTTTCTGCAAATCACTAAGATTACCAAAAAAGTCTTTCAAGAATTTCATGATACGAACTTTTAACCATTGACAGACATCTGGTTCCCCAGATGCCTGCTATCAGTTTTTTTAGTTGTTTTTAATAGAACCACCGGCTTTAACAATTGCCGCTTCTGCTGCCTTGGACCACTTGTCCGCAACAACATTAACTGCTGTCTTAATTTCGCCTTTGGCCAAAACTTTCAAACCGCTCATCTTGCGATTGATAATTTTTGCAGCCAACAAAGAATCAATTGTGATAACTTCTTTTGCATCAATTTTACCTGACGCGATGAATTTTTCAATATCGCCTAAGTTAATTGTCACATATTCTTTGGCAAATGGATTGTTGAAACCAAATTTTGGGAAACGACGCAAAATTGGCATCTGTCCACCTTGGAATGTTGCCTGCTTGCGTGAACCGCTGCGTGCCTTTTGACCTTTGTGACCACGACCTGCTGTTTTACCAGAACCAGAACCAATACCACGGCCAACGCGTGTCGCACTTTGACGTGCACCCAAATTATCCATCAATGCATTTAATTTCATTTCTTTTTCCTTTTGTCCTATAACTACAATCTATGTAGTTCTTTGTCGCACGAAAACAAGATGTATTTTCGTACTCGGTTAATATATTTATTTTACAACTTCGACCAAGTGTGCAACTTTGGCAATCATACCACGAACAGATGGTGTATCTGTCAGTTCTTTTGTCTTGCCAATGCGACCCAAGCCCAACGCCTTCACAATTTTAACTTGTGATTCTGGACGGCCGATAGTGCTTTTAACTTGTTTTACAATTACTTTTGCCATAATTCAAACTCCGTTTATTTTATCTTTGCCCAGATTATTTTGCGTCTGTCGCAACAGGTGCTTCTAATTTTTTACCATCACGACCTGCGATGATTTCTGCAACTGTTTTACCACGACGTGCTGCCACTGTTTTTGGAGAGTTCATTTTATTGAACGCCAAGAATGCTGCACGGATCATGTTGTTTGGATTATTAGAACCCTGTGATTTAACAACAACGTCCTGAACACCCAAGCATTCAAACACTGCACGCAACGCACCACCTGCGATGATACCAGTACCTGGAACCGCACTACGTACAACCAGTTTACTTGCACCATATTTCGCAGCGCTATCATGATGCAATGTACGACCTTCTTTCAAAGGAACGCGCATCATTTTTGCCTTTGCTGCTTTTGTCGCTTTCTGTACAGCAGACTGTACTTCCAACGCTTTACCTTTACCGAAACCTACGCGACCTGCTTTGTCACCGACCACAACCAAGGCCGAGAAAGACATATTACGACCGCCCTTTACAGTTTTGGATACACGGTTGATAGAAACCAATTTATCTACCAAGTTATCCGTCTGCAATTTTTTATCATCAAAACGTGCCATTATTATACTCCGTCTTATTTAAATTTAGATTCTAACGCCACCTGCGCGGATTGCTTCGCACAGTGCCTTTACACGACCGTGATAACGATAACCACCACGATCAAAATAACAATTATCAGCAATTTTTGCTGCAACTACGCGTTCAGCAAATGCTTTGCCAACCAGTTCGGCACCGGCAACATTCCAACCCTTACCTGCAAACGCTTTTTCTTTCGATGATGCAGCACAGATTGTGTGACCCTTGGTGTCATCAATCGCCTGAATTTCAATATGGCGACCAGAACGGAACACTGACAAACGAATTTTGCCAGGATTTTTTCTTTTCAACGCACCACGATTTGCCAGTGTGCGTCTTTCTTCTGTAGATAAATGTTTCAACATTTTCTTTTCCCTTTTTTCCAATTCCCGTAACAGCGGGAATCAAAGTTAACTATTATTTCTTCTTACCTTCTTTGCGGCGGATTTGTTCACCCTTATAGAAGATGCCCTTACCCTTGTACGGATCTGCTTTACGAACCTTGTGAATCTTATCAGCAAACAAACCAACCAGGCATTTATCCATACCTTTTACAGTAAATTCTGTTGGTGTTGCACCCATTTCAACAGTCAAACCTGCTGGAATGTCCATGATAACATCATGCGAATAACCCGCAACCAAAACCAACTGATTACCCTTTACAGATGCCTTGTAACCGACACCCTTCATATACATTGGTTTTTCAAAGCCTTTTGATACACCTTCGATTGCATTACGAACATTGCGTGCCATTGTGCCCCACATTGTTCTTGATGCTTTATCTTCTGCGTCTTTTGGATTAACCACAACCTGACTTTCTTCGATAACGATATCGACCAAGCCAGCATTTTTTGTATCCAATGGTAATTTCAATTCACCCTTTGGCCCTTTGACGACTAATGCGTTGTCAGCAATTGCTACACTAACGCCTTCAGCTAATTTAACTGGATATTTTCCTGCACGAGACATAACTTAATCCTCACTTTATTAAATAACCTTGCACAATACTTCGCCACCGACATTCATCAAGCGCGCCTTGTGATCAGTCATAACGCCATTTGGTGTAGAAACAATTGCGATACCCAAACCATTCAAAACCTTTGGCATTTTTGCACTGCCGGAATAAACACGGCGACCTGGCTTAGATACAACTGAAATTTCTTGAATTGCACCGTTTCCGCCAACATACTTTAATTCAACGACCAGATTTGAACGGTGTTCATCAATCTGTTCTTTACGGAAATCAGTAATAAAACCTTCATCTTTTAATACAGACAAAACTGCTGCACGCAATTTGCTGTTTGGAACGACGACAGTTTCTTTACCTGCATTTTGACCATTACGGATGCGGGTCACCATATCGCCG
>JAFTTY010000033.1 GCA_017466525.1 Alphaproteobacteria bacterium | reverse complement strand
TGTTAATTTGGTCTGAACCAAGACCTGGGTCTTTATCGCCTGCCAATATTTAAAGTTCGGCATCGCATGCATTTTAACATACTCTGGAAACGCATCATGATTAACGATACGAAACAGGCCCGTACGTTTTAAATCAGATTCTACCACCTCTCTCATCATCGATGCATCTTTGGAACGAACATCGCCTGCAACCTCAAACTTTTGCACAGCGATTGAAATCGGATCCGCACCACCTGCAACAATATCAACCTTTAATTCTGCACGTGCCGGCAAAACCATCAACGCACACAAGACAAAAAACGACAATATCTTTTTAATCATAATATTTCCCTTTCCAATTAATACAAATACATACGTCAATTTTATACATACAAAACACAAAAATCAAACCCAAATACACACAATACAAACAACAACACAAACCGCAATACACACGCCATTACACCTGTAAACATATTTGTATTGACAATTGTATTTACATTGGTATAGTTCATTGTAATTACCAACGTATTGCACACTGTATAGGAGATTGCATATGCCAAACGTGATGCAGCAATTGTTCATAATGAACATCGAAACATTGCTAAAAGAATACGCCGCATACAAGGCGTTTAACAAATCGGACTGTGTCATCAACATGCGCATTCCGCGCCCTATTCTGGACAAGATAAAAGAACTGGCCGACCAGCAACATGTACCATATCAATCTTTGATATCATCTGTATTATTTTCACTGGCCAATATCGAAGATAAAAAATAACCCCCACAAAAAAATGTGGGGATTTTATTTTTACCGATTGCAAATTATTTTACAAAAACATATTTTTTACAACCGTTTGCGCAACCACATGATTTTGTCGCCGCAGGTGCCAAAACCTGACGTGCAGTACGCGATGTCGCACCCGCATTATCACGAACATACAAATCACGACACATTGTATTGCGATACACGATCTTTTTATCCATATTCAATGAACGAATATCATCAGAATAACGACGACCACGTTCTGCAGAATAGAACACACAATCATCGCCATCTTGGGTGTAACGAACACCACCCTTGTAATAATCATAGTATGAAGAGCAACCAGCCAACACAACCAAGCCCATCAATGCAAACAAAGCTTTTTTCATTTTTTATCCTTTGTATAACTGCTTTCTCTATCACACCCCCGATTCGTATTTAATTGTTGCACAAATTCATTCATTGTCAAGCGGTCGATTAAAATTTTTCTGCTGTCATCCACACAAAATATGTTATAATTTCACACATAAGCAATAATAAAGGAAGGCATTATGACGTATTCAGACATGGGATTAGTAAACACAAAACAAATGTTTGCCGACGCAATTACCGGCGGTTATGCAATACCTGCATTTAACTTCTATAACATGGAAACACTGACCGCCATTCTGGACGCTGCCCGCCTGGCAAACAGCCCCGTAATTTTAGCCGTATCAGAATCTGCCCTAAAATACATGGGTGACGACATGTTAATCGGCATGATGCGCGGCGCAAATATAAACACAAAAAATCAAGTCGCACTACACCTGGACCATGGTGGCAGTTTTGAAGCATGCAAACACGCAATCGAATTAGGCTTTTCATCTGTCATGATTGATGCCAGCAAACTGCCCTTTGACGAAAATATTAAACTTAGCCAACAAGTCGCTGAATTTGCCCACAAACACAATGTATCCGTAGAGGCTGAACTTGGCACCCTGGCCGGCATCGAAGACGAAAATACATTTGGCGAAACATCATCTTACACCAACCCAGGTGACGTAGAAAAATTTGTAAACGCAACCGACATCGATTCCCTGGCCATCGCCATCGGCACCAGCCACGGCGCCTATAAACGCAAATCCGACAACGAAGAATTAAGATTTGACATATTGGCCGACGTTGCACAACGCCTGCCCGGATTTCCATTGGTATTACACGGTGCATCAAACATACCACAAAAACTG
This sequence comes from Alphaproteobacteria bacterium, assembly GCA_017466525.1. GTDB lineage: Bacteria > Pseudomonadota > Alphaproteobacteria > Rs-D84 > Rs-D84 > Enterousia. The sequence goes on along the minus strand of JAFTTY010000033.1, from coordinate 59,787 downwards.
GTCACAACTATAAATGAATTCGGTGGCAAAATGTCCGGCACACGTGGCATCGACACAATACAACTGCGCCGCGCAACAAAAATGAATATTTGCAAAATTAATGTAGACAGCGACCTGCGTCTGGGCTTTACCGCCGCAGTACGCAAATCCCTGTCAGAAAATCCATCGAACTTCAACCCACGTGATTATCTAAATCGCGCCCGCCAAACAATGACACAAATATGCCTGGATGAAATCAAAGACATAATGGGCAGCGAAAATAAATTATAAAAATAAATTAGATACAACCAAAAACACCGGCGTAGTGTACAGACGCTACATGAGCCGACGCCACCACACCCCTTGCCATGGGAAAAATTAAATAGAATGATTTAGATAAAAACAAAGCGGGAATCGTAGTGTACAGACGCTACATGAGATTCCCGATTTGTTTTTAGATGAATTATTATATTTAATTTTTTATTTTGCGCGTTCGACGTATTCCAAGGTCTCAGTATTCACAACAATCTTTTCGCCTTGTTCGATAAACACAGGAACCTGAACACGAACACCATTGTCCAAGATTGCAGGTTTACCACCACTGCCCGAAACAGTCTGACCTTTTAACGCAGGTTCTGTTTCTTCAACAACCGCAACAACTGTCTTTGGCAAAGAAATTGATACAGGCTGACCTTCAACAAAGTTTGCCTTTACCGTCATTTCCGGCGCCAAGAATTTCATCGCTTCACCCAATGAATCTACTGGCATTGTAAACTGTTCATAATCAGACAAATTCATAAAGAAGGCATCTGTACCATCTGCATACAGATATTGGCAATCAAAATCTTCGACCATCAACTTTTCAACTTTATCTTCTGCACGCCAACGGTCACCACCCTTGTTCCCAGAATCAATATCACGCAGGTCCGCCTGAACAAACGCGCCACCCTTGCCCGGCTTAACCTTGGTAATAGATGTAACAGAATAACGTTTACCATTATGCGAAATCACCCAACCAACACGCATATCATTTGCAATATAAGATGCCATTTATTTACCTCTTTTCTTTAAAAACCGATAATGATTATACGGATAAGACTGCACAACGCAAGGACTTATTGTCCTTCTTCACGTTTACGCGCCCAATATCTATCAATACTGTCCATAATTAATTTATCTGCCGTCTCTCTATCTGCCCACCCCTTTACACGCGACCAGGCATTTGACTGCAAATCCTTATAATGCAAGAAAAAGTATTCAATTTTAGAACGCAGAATTTCTGGCAATTGTTCGATAAATTCTATTTTTTCATAATACGGATCAATTTTATCACGTGGCACACAGATGATTTTTTCATCACCACCTGCCTGATCTTCCATCAACAATGCACCGATTGGCCGAACCTCAATCAAAACACCTGGACGCAGCGGCGCATTACAAACAACCACACAATCCAACGGGTCGCCATCATCACCCAAGGTTCCCGGGAAATAACCATAGTTCGCTGGATACGCCATTGGCGCGTGCAAAATTCTGTCTACCTTTAACAGGCCAGTTTCTTTATCAATTTCATATTTTACATGCCCATTTTCAGGAATTTCAATAATCGCATTCATTTTTTTAGGCGGCAATTTACCTGGTGCCAATTTTTCAAGTGTCATAAAAAACCTCTTAACTAATTATTGACAAAATAATACCATAAAAAATCCAAATTGCAACCAGACTCCGCCAGACGGCGGGATTTTTTATTCTATGCCACAATTTATTGCCCCACCCCCAGACAAAAAAACAAATAAATAGAATGAGTTAGATACAACCAAAAACACCGGCGTAATGTACAGACGCTACATGAGCCGGCGCCACCACACCCCTTGCCATGCGAAAATTAAATAGAATGATTTAGATAAAAGCAAAGCGGGAATAGTAGTGTACAGACGCTACATGAGATTCCCGATTTGTTTTTAGATGAATTATTATATTTAATTTTTTATTTTTTACATGCGCATTGGCATCAATACATATAACGCATCTGTATTCTTGTCCGTTGAATTAATCTTGGTCGGTGCCAATGGATCCTGCATTTCCATCTGGAACTTTTCACCTTCGACCTGACCCGCGACATCCAACAAGAATTTTACATTAAAGACAACCGTGAATGAACTGTCACCATTATATTCAATGTCTAATTCCTGGGTTGCGGTACCTGCATCTGGACTGGACGCATTAATAACCAATTTATTCATACTGAATGTCAATTGAACAGACTTTGTCTTGTCAACACTGGCAACAGACACCAAGTCAACCGCATTAATAAACTGTTTTCTGTCCAGGATTGCAATCTTGTCATTGCCATTTGGAATCACAACACGATAGTTTGGATATTGCGCATCAACCAACTTGCTGGTCAATGTTGCGGCGCCAACTGTGAAACGTGCCTTGGTATCAGACAATTCAACCATAACATCGTCTACATTTGCATCTTCCAGCAACTTTGACAATTCGCCAATTACACGACGTGGTAAAATCACAGATGGCATTTCTGCACTGCCCGCCGGTGCCGGTATTGCACATAGCGCCAAACGCTGGGCGTCTGTGGCAACCGCCGTCAGTTTCTTTTCACCAGAATCATCTGCGATATGGAAATAAATTCCCCCCAAATGATAACGCACATCATCTGTTGGAATTGCAAATTTCGTCTGATTAATCAAATGTGCCAAGTCACCTGTTGTCATCTGAAACTTGGTCGTCAGATTACTACCCGCCATGGCCGGGAAATTTTCCGCCGGCAATGTTGGCAAACGGAAAACCGCACGCCCACTGGAAACAACCAATTGATCGCCCGACTGCTTAAAAGAAATTTCTGCATCGTCTGGCAATTTACGAACAATATCATACAACATCTGAACAGGCACAGTCACCTTGCCACCCAATGTAATATCAGCAGCAACATGTTCAACCAATTCCAAATCAACATTTGTTGCCGACAAGATTAAATCGTCTGCAACCTCTATCTTAACATTCATCAATATCGGCAGTGTTGCGCGCTTTTCTACGATGGACTGCATATGTCCCAGCGCACGTATCAAGACCTGACGAAATACTGAAAATTCCATAATACGCTCCTGTTTCCTTTATCTGTGTATATGTGTTCCTACACTCTTTTGTCATAACTTTACCAAAAAACAGCGATTCGGTGCAAGACCAAATACATAATAAAAACAAAAAATCAAAAAAAGCCCCCGGCATCGGGGACTTTTTTATTTTACCATTACTTTTTCCAATCTTGCACGCAACTTCTTTATATCATCATACTTTGTAAACTTCCCTTTTTCAGCGATTGAGATATCACCACTTTCTTCAGATACAACCAGTACAACGGCTGACGAAACCTCACTTAACCCCAATGCTGCACGATGACGCGTTCCATATTTCCAATTCAAATTATTTTGCGACAACGGCAAAATCCCACCTGCATACGCAATACGTTCATTTTCAATAATAACTGCCCCGTCATGCAATGGTGTTTTATTAAAGAATATCGTCAACAATAATTCACTGGAAATTCTGGCATCTATTGCAACACCTTTTTTATCAATCGCACTATCGTTCAGCAAATTCGAAAATACAATCAGTGCCCCTGTACGTTTCGCAGACATATATTCAACCGCCGACACAATCGCGTCCAATGCACGCGTATCTTTCGTTTTCACACCGCCACGCTTGAACATACGACGCCATCCTTCAACATTACCCAGCAACGCTACAAATTTTCGCAATTCTGGTTGAAAAACCACAATTAAACTTAACGACAAGAACAATGCTGTATAATGCAAAAACGTCGCCAGCAAATCTAAATGCGCCCACGACAACAGAAAACTAAATACCCACAACGCCCCCAGGCCCAACAAACCACGCACCAATTTTTCAGACTGTGTATTTTTAATAAACGTCGAATAAAACAACCATATACACAAAACTATAACAAAAACCTGAATAAGACTAATCCAACTAAACATATATTCACCTTTTTTTATTTATTTTCTAAAACATCTTTCATCAAATCCTTTACAGGCACCCCCAACCATTCCGGGTCATCACGAAATGTTGGCGCACCGCGATCCATCGCCGTTTCGCACGGATGAACATCTGCCAGCCAATTTTCCAACAAATCGCCCGCAATCAGTCCAACCCCCGCACCTGCAACCAAACCAATGCCGCCCGTAAATGGTGCCAATAACAATCCCAAGCCTGTTGCCGACGCAACCTTGCCTGCAACTGCTGCCCCACTTATCTTAATATTAGGACGCGCCAAACTGCCTGTCAACTCAATTGAATTCACAACATTACCTGTCAACGACAGTTTTAAACCACGAACAGGAACGGTTGTCAAAGACAATTTCATTTCTTCATCACCTAAGTTCAAACTGCCCCCCAGACGAATATTAATCGCATTTGTTTCTATGGCGAACCCATTTTGTGTTTCAAACACACCATCACGCAATTTCGCATTCAATGCCATACACGAAATCTTTATCTGATTATGCTTTTTTTCCGTACGAAACAAATCCTGAATCCCATGACGCAGGGATGTTAAAAAATCCGTACCATACATATATGCCACCAGCGCAGAATGCGCATATCCCGTCCCCACAGAATAAACCTGAACAGGCCCAGTAATCGTCTGCATAACTTCTGACAAATCACGTCCATTTGCCAAAACAAACAAATCAACATTAACAGGCAAATCAGACAAAAATTCTGTTTTTCTGATTTCTTTCAATATTTGTCCAACTTCGACATTTTCTGCCTGCGCTGCAGCACGCAACCACAACCGCCCAGAATCATCTATATCTGCATCAATTCCCAAATCAACACCACCACCGGCAAACACAACATCACCATCAAGGCGCGCAACATTATTTTTCAACTGAAATCGCAAATCAATATTGCGAATATTCATATCACGATAAACAATTAAGTTATCTAACTTGATTCTAATGTTTGCCACACGCCCCAGCATCAAATCACCAAACAATGGTATATCTTTAAAAACATTTAACTTACGTCCTGACTTGTCACGTTTTTTAGCATAAAAATCAGGGAACATTGTAACCAAATTAACCCCAGGCGAATAAATTTGCGCGTTTAATACCGGCTCACTTTTTCCCCAGTCATAATCACCAGACAGCGTAAATTCTGTTCCACGAACCGATATAGATGATTTACGCAAAGAAATCTTTTTATGCTCTAAACCACCTGCAACATTTAATCGTAACGTAGGCACATCGGATAAGTTAATACCAAACATCTTACCAAATATATTTGCATCAGGAACATCCCCCCGAACGATAAAATCAATTGGTAATTTACTGGTTCCTTCTAGTGCCAGGTCCGCAATCAATGCATCACCACCCGTAGACAGCGCAACACGCACAGGATAAATTTTTCGTGTCGAATTATATTCACCCATCGAAATAATAAACGGAATTACATCTGTATCTGGCTTAATCCATCCCGAATATTCACGTTCATTTTTATTTGGCATCAACCGAATATTAAAGCCAGCCAACGAATATTTATCACCCAGAAAATTAATCTTTAAATTCAAAATCTGAACACCACCAAGCCCTGCGTCTTTGAACGGGTATTTTTCGGGTTCTTTAACCACATTTCCCTGTTCTGGAACACTTTCTGTCTGCGCTAATTTTTCAACAGAATATTGGCCAGATGAATTTCGTTCTATATTTATTTCCGCATTATGCACACGCACATTTTGAATAGTTGGCCTGTCACGAAACAAAGAAATCAAATTTAAACGAACGTCTATTTTTTCTGCACTAAATGCATATTTATTTTTTGCCCACGCTGCATTTGCGATTCGCACCTGATTTAATTCTATTCTGGGACGCATTGAAAACTTCCACGACACCGCGCCATCAATTTCCACAGGCATACCCGTTGAATCACGCAATATAGTCAAAATATTTCCACGCAGCGTTTCCAGATTAACACGACTTAACGCCACAAACAACGCAACCGCCAGTCCAATAATAATCAGACCAACAAACCTTAGTATCGACCAAAATCTGTTTTTTCTTATCCTCATGGCAGTTTCAATTCCAAAAACTTAATAACAGGTTGCATAAAATCCGGCACCATCGCCCGCAACGTTAACATTTTTCCTGTTCGTGGGTGCTGGAATGTTAATCGATAAGCGAACAGAAACAAGTTATTTGTTTCTATCATTGATGCCAACATACCATCAGAAACACGACGCCCACCATACAACCCGTCACCTACGATTGGCGCATTCAAACAAAATGCACTATGCAATCTTAACTGATGCGTACGACCTGTTTTTGGCTTAAAACAAACCCACGACACACAATCACACGCCTGACCCAAGACTTCATAATCTGTGATTGCACGCTGGGGACGTGGCCCCGTTCCATTGTTCAAACGTTTTGGTTCATCAAAAACCTGCCCCTTTAACATATAATTATCAATAACACCACGACGTTGTGACACGTTACCATTTAATAGGGCCAAATATTCCTTGTGCGCTGTTTTATTTTGAAACTGTTCAGACAAAATCTGTGCCGCTTTTTGAGTTTTTGCAACAACCAACAAACCACTTGTTTCTTTATCCAAACGATGCACCAGCGAAATCTTAGAATACGGGAATAAAGCCGCCGCCATCTTATCCACAGACTTTCGAATTCCTGTCCCGCCCTGCACAGCCAGCCCAGCCGGCTTATTAAAGACAACTATATCTTCGTCATCATGAATAATGCAACGACGCAAGGCCTCTAAATCCGACAATGAAAAAACATCTCCACTTTCAGTCTTTTTTGCACGCGGTGTCGTATAGTTTAAAATTGTTGGCGGAATACGCACCGCGTCACCAGCACGCAAAATCTCTTGACCGCGCACACGTTTTGAATTCACACGAATTTGCCCACCACGACACAGTTTATAAAACTCACGCTGGGGCATCGACGGAAACTGTCGCAGGAACCACCGCAACAAGCGCGTTCCGTCTTCTACCTTTGAAACATGAATAAAGTCTGCCATTACACAACCCCGCTTGGCATTAATTCAGCCGTTATTTATTCACCATAAACAATATAGACAACATTATTTGTACCCGAACTGCTGCAACTTCCTGTTGCACCACCTTCTTGTCCATTAGACTTTTGATAACCGACCGAATCTGTCCACCCTTTTGCCAACAACGATTCGCATTCTGTTTTGCCCAATCCATTAATTGTCACAATAAATTGACGCGGATTTGCAGAATCAACCGCCAATTCATACAACCCACCATACGGATTCTTGTTAGACATACCAATTGCACCAAAAATCGTCGTTCCATTCATATTTGAAAAATCATCATATTCACCGTGAATATTACGCACCATGGTCACTATTTGCATAACTTCATCATTCACCATATTCAGTTTTTGGGTACGCATTGCACGTGAAATCATCGCGATTGCACCGACTGTAATAACACCCATAATTGCCAAAACACCCAACATTTCAATAATTGAACGACCAGATTCTTGTCTCATACTTTAACCTCTATTTGCTATTTACATAATCTTATTCTATCATAAACATTATGAATATTCAATTTTCTGATTTAATTGCCAACGCCCCAAATGCACCCGGTGTCTATAAGATGTACGACGCCGACAACAACCTATTATACGTGGGCAAGGCCAAAAATATATCCAATCGCCTGCGTCAATATTTAGATATTCCAAAATTGGAATTACATAAACAAGTTATGCGCACCCTGGTCACACGCGTTGACTGGGAAACCGTACCGACCGAATCGGACGCACTAATACGTGAACAAGAATTAATAAAAACACAAAAACCAAAATACAACATCATGCTGACCGATGGCAAGATGTATCCAATGTTGGCATTAACCGCTGGACAATTTCCACGCCTGCTAAAATTTCGTGGCAAAATTTCACAACGTCGCGATGTATATGGCCCATATCCATCAGTATCTGCACTGAACGAAACCATTAAAACAATTCAAAAGGTATGCCAAATCAGAACATGTACAGACACCCAGATGCGAAACCGTGCACGCCCATGCCTGTTACATCAAATTGGACGTTGCAGCGCACCATGTTGCAATCCTAACGTCGAAGATTATAACAAAAGCGTACGCACCGCACGAAAAATCCTGACCGGGGACAGCACGCCCATTGTCGCAGACTTAACAGAACAAATGAAAAAATTTTCATCAGAAATGGACTTTGAAAACGCTGCCATAACACGCGATAAAATCAGCGCACTAACCCACACATCAAATCGCGGCATACAGCGCAAGCCAACACACACAACAAATATCGATTGGCACAAAAACGTATCAGAACTTGAAAAATGGATTGGCATAAATGTCAAAACAGTCGGCGTTTTTGACAATTCACACCTGTTCGGCAAACAACCAGTTGGCGCAATGATAACATTTGGGCACAATGGTTTTATAAAAGCAGGATACAGACACTTTAAATTACAAGACAAATCACGCGCCGGCAACGACATTGCAATGATGGCAGAATTTGTAAAACGCGCAACTGAACGCGGGCCAAAACTTGATTTAATAATCGTCGATGGTGGAATCGCACAATGGCGAATCGCCAAACGCAACTCAAACGGGATTCCTGTTATGGGTGTCACCAAGGGCGAAGTCCGAAACGGCGACGAACACTTTATTTTACCCGACGGCACAATATCTCGCGACCTGCCAAAGGACAGTCAACTATTTTTAATGCTGCGCACCGTCCGGGACGAAGCACACAGATTCGTAATTACATACCACCGCAACGTACGCGCAAAACAAATGACGGCATCTGTCCTGGACGAAATAGATGGTATCGGCCCAACGCGCAAACGGGCACTGTTGCAACATTTTGGTTCCGTACGCGCAATTATGGACGCAGATTTAAACGCGCTGAAACATGTTCCTGGGCTTGGGAAAAATGCCTCAGAAAAAATATATGCCCATTTTCATTCAGAAGTGATATAATACACACATATTGAATATGTAAATAAAGGAGACACATATGAAATTTTTTGTAAACTTTTTGTCTGCATTCCGCATTTTTGCAGCATTTGCGATTATACCAACATTAATGTTTCAAATGTATTGGACAACATTTATATTGTACACACTGGCGGCAATATCTGATTGGTTTGATGGATATTTGGCACGCAAATATAATGTTTGCACCAAGATTGGTGGCGTAATGGATCACATTGGCGACAAATTATTAGTTGTTAACACATTAATCATGTTGTGCGTAATGATGCCAGTATGGTTTATCGTCGTCCCTGTCATCATCATGATTGCACGCGAATTATATATCAGTGGCCTGCGCGAATTCTTGGGCACCCAGAAAATCGAAATGCCAGTACCCAAGGCACGATTTTCCATGGGCAAAATTAAAACAACATTACAGATGATTTCAATTGCTGCATTCTTGTTAATCTTTGCAATTGGTACACTTATTACCCCTACAACGGAAAGCCGCTTCTTAATGATGTTGATTTACGTACTGCCGCAAATTGGCATTTGGGGCACATGGTTATCATTGACTGCATCTATTTGGTCTGCAACACAATACACATTTACATTTGCAGAAAAATTAAAACAGATAAAAAAATAAAAAACATTCTATACGCACAAAATCCGGCACTTTTTTGCCGGATTTCATTTTTATATTGCAAATTATTTTTACACACTTATAATGGCAAACATGCATAAAATATATTTCATATTTACAAATTGTAATTGTTGGCGCATTGCCGCCTAGGTATTTTTTCACGCCCTGCCCGGCTATAAATTTGGGCTTTCATTTTCATAATAAAATTACTAAACTAATACACAAAAGATTAAAAGGTTATTTACTATGTCAAACAAAATTGTTTTAACCGGGATTCAACCGACAGGCATGCCACATTTTGGCAACTATATCGCAGCATTAAAACCTGCGATTACTGCATCACAAACACAAAAAACATTTATGTTTATTGCTGACTTACACGCACTAAACAGTGTACATGACCCAAAGACAATCCGCGAACATACGTACCAAGCGGCTACATTATTAATTGCACTGGGGCTAAACCTGGAAAACGCGATATTATTCCGCCAATCAGACATTGATGAAATTTATCAATTAAATTCATTATTGATGAACATCACACCAAAGGGGCTGATGAATCGCGCCCATTCGTACAAGGCTGCAATGGATAAAAACATTGCCAACGGTGATGATATTGACGCAGGCATCAACATGGGGTTATACACATATCCGATTTTGATGACTGCCGACATATTATTGTATAATTCAGACATTGTACCTGTTGGCGCCGACCAAAAACAACACGTTGAATTTGCGCGTGACATTGCCGGCTATTTTAACAAAACATATGGCGAAACATTTAAATTACCAACACCTGTGATTGGTCACGAAACCGGTCTTATCCCTGGTCTGGACGGCAGAAAGATGAGCAAGTCTTACGATAACACCATTCCATTGATGGCGCCGGAAAAAGAACTGAAAAAGAAAATCATGCGCATCATTACGGATTCCAAAACACCCGAAGAATCCAAAGACCCAGACACATCGACAATATTCCAACTGTACAAACATTTCGCATCCGAATCAGAAATTTCAGAATTCGCAGAAATGTTCCGTCGTGGTGGCATGGGTTATGGCACAGCAAAAAACATTCTGTTTGAAAAAGTAAATTCTGTATTATCTGGCCCACGCGCAGAATACGAACGCTTGATGGCGAACCCGGCTGAAATAGACGCGATTCTGAAACATGGTGCAGACCGCGCACGCCCAATTGCATCAGAAACATTGGCACGCGTAAAACGTAAAATGTTAGGCTAAAAAAAACAAAGGGGGACAGATTATGAAAAAAACATTCGTATGGATTGGCACTGTTATCGGGGCTGGGGCTGTTTTGGCATTGATATTTGATGCACTATCACGCCCACAAACACCACGCACAATAAATGTCAATGGCGAATGTTTAACAACTGCCCCCCGGGACAAGGTTGCGATTACCCTGCGCGTGACCACATTGGCACCAACAGCGATTGAATCGATGCGCAGCGCTACAACCCAGGTTGCAAAAATAACAGACGCGCTAAAATCAATGCCTGTCGAAATGCAAACGACACAATTTACATCACACGAAAAAACAGAATGGAATCGTGACGAACAAAAATCTGTATCACTGGGCATCGAAACAACAATTGGGATAGAGGTTTCTGCCAACAACATCGAAACGATTGAAACAATTCTGGGCAATTTTGCCGGCGCACCAAACGTATATTCTGAAAATCTGCGCATGTACACCAGTCCAGAAACCTTAAAACCAATAATGGAACAATGTTTAACAACCGCGGTTATAAATGCCCGCGCCCGTGCAAATGCCCTGGCATCTGCAGACGGAATGCGCGCAGGCAAATTGCTATCCGTTTCATACGGCAGTGATTCTGGCGAATCCATATACCCTGTATCAAATCTAATGCGTGCCAAGGCAACAATGTTGGACGCATCATTTGACGCAGGCGGCACCCTGGTCACATCAGACACAGATGTTTCCGTATCTATAACTGCAACATTTGAAATAAAATAAATACAACGAAATGAAAAACACCATCACCGAATTTACAGAATATCTATCCCGGACCAAAAATTATTCTGCCCATACGGTGATGGCATATGAAAACGACATTCATGATTTCATAACGTTTTATGAAAAATTTATTGGCGCGACACCATTTCCATCCGACTTGTCACGTGCCGACACAATTTGTTTTAGGTCTTTCTTGGCTGATCGCCAACGTCGCGCCCTATCGCACAAATCCACGGCGCGCGCGTTATCATCACTGCGCGGATTTTATAAATTCTTGGCAAAAAATTACGACATAAAAAACGATGCAATCGCCCTGATTTCATCGCCCAAGGTTCCACGCAAACTGTCCAAGGCAATCGACCCAATTGATATTGAGCACATGCACGATGCAATACGCGACACATCATCGACAACTGCACCATGGATATCCGCACGCGATTGGGCATTGGTTGTATTGCTGTTTGGTTGTGGACTGCGTATATCAGAGGCCCTATCACTGCGCAACCACGATACACACGGCCACCCTGACGCATTACGCATACTTGGCAAAGGCGGCAAAGAACGTTTGGTCCCAGTATTACCAGCGGTCTGGACTGCGATTGATAAATACATTGAACTGCGCCCATTTGGCAACGACGCAAATGACGAATTATTTCGCAGCGTACGCGGTCTGCCAATGTCGTCACGCATGGCAGAAAAGGTTATTGAAAACCTGCGCAATTATTTGCAATTACCCGACTACGTCACCCCACACGCCCTGCGTCATACATTTGCGACGGCATTATTAAGTGGCGGTGCCGACCTGCGCAGTCTGCAAGAATTATTGGGCCATTCATCCCTGTCAACCACGCAATTATATACCAAGGTAAACATGGCAGAAATTTCAAATATATATGCCACCGCCCACCCCCGTGCAAAAAATTAAGTTCCAAAAAAAAACAAAACTCAAAGAGTTTTGTCATTCCTGCGCAGGCAGGAACAGGGTCTTTTAAATTTACATTCGTCACTATTTTATAATTTTTCTGGTTCGCGTTGCTCTCACTATATAGCCCTACTCCTGCCGTCGCAGGAGTGACAAGAGTTTTTAATATTCCAGAATCTTAACCACAACTAAAAAAACGCCCCGAATGGGGCGTTTGATTAATAATTTCCACCAAATCCAATTCCAACCTGGCAGTCATCACCCCAGTCTGCAACCGTCTGACCACTGATGGTACATTTAATGTCTTCAAAGCCACCCTTAATCTGGTTCTTTTTGATAACATTACTTGTAATCAATCCACCTGCTGTACCTAATACAACACCCGCGATACTATCAGACGCCAAACGTGCAGTGTTAAAGCCACCGTCTTTGTTCTTCCATACACTGGTTTCGAACTGTTCTGAAATGCTGTTCAATACCTTACCCGCAGCAATTATTTTTACACGGGATTCGGCACGCGCTGCTGCTTCTTCGGCTGCAACTGCATTTTGGTCAACGACACACTTATTCAAAGTATAATCAGGTATCATATTTTTGCCATCACATACACACTGATTATTCGCCCATTTTGCACCAGCAACAGCCTTACATTTTGTAATATCCGCGCGTTCTGCACATGTCGTTCCATTAAATTCATGCAATGGGTTATTTGGGCATGTACATGCAGTACCATTCCAAACCGCCCCAGATGCTGCTGCGTTCTGACATGCTACTTTATTTGCATTTGTTTCTTTTACGACACATATACCCTTGCCATCTTGGATTTTGAACTCCTTGGTTGTATCTGTACAATTACATGTATCTGTTTTTGAATCATACAAACCATCTTCCTCTGGCAAATCACAGCATCTTTTGCCATTTTCTGTTGTACGCTGTTTCCATGTGGTTGAACTGCAATAGCCACGCACTGGATCTGGCCCTGACACCACAGTAACAGCAGATGAACCACCGCCAGAATAATCATTATAAATAATGGTATTGCCACCGCCGCCATTATTGTCGCCACCGCCATTATTGTCGCCACCCGCGGCACCAGCTTTACACCAACCCTGCGGTTGACCATTCTTGTACACCATATGAAAACCGTCCTTACAGGCTGTTGCGGCACAGCGACCATTAATCATTTGAACAGCACTGGCCCCCTGCACACTGGCAGTTGTACATCCACCAACCGTATTTCCATTTGCATTTTTATTGGTATTTTCATTGGTATTTTCATTTGTATTATTATTCGTTGCCGCCGCACCAGAAGTTGCAGTCGCCGCATTAGCATTATTCGCAGAATTTGTAACCGTTTGAGTTACGGTTATATTTTGCTTTCTTTGACAAAAACCATTTACTTCTTCCATATCATTTGGGCACTTACATTCATATGTTTTTGGATCCCAGCTTCTATTCCCACCACAACTGCATACTCCCTTACTTTCAAGCCAGCTACCACGCTGTTTTTTACAAGCTTTCGCTATTTCAAGACTTGTATCTTTTACACACGTTTTTCCATTACTCTTATAGCCATCGTTACATTTAATCTTTAAACAACCACCAATACAAGCTTTATTCCCTTTGCAAATCTCAGTTCCTCCACACATTATACAAACTTCTGAATTTGGAATTGTTGTATACTTCAAACTTCCTTCACAAAATTTAGGATAACCCAACTTCTGAAACTTATCATTAATCCTACTGTGAACACATTTATACGCCTGATGACTTGACGTAGTACCTTCATCAAAGGTACCAACACCACGAATTTGTAAAACTTGGTTGTTACCCACCTGAGTACCACCATTATTGGTATTACAGTTAAATACAACGCCACCAACAATAATTGTATCGTCATCGTCAGAATTACGGCTTTCTACCTGTTGTTCTTCCGCATATACAGGACTTATCACATCCGGCATAACCAATCCCAACACACCAACACACGCAGTTAAGAACACTAATTTTTTCATAAGAAATCCCCTCCGGTTATATGCCTAATAAAAAACCAGGCACTGTTTAATTATGATTCTTGTTGATTATTTTAACATATTTCCATATCTTTTCCAACAACTAAATTCATATTTTTTGGATTTTTTTCGTCTTTTTATACAAAAATAAAAACGCGGGGAATCCGCGTTTTTATAAAAAAGACACAATAAATTTAGAAGTTCATCGCGCAATTGAATGCACCGCCTGGCCCAGCCATATTCATGAACACGGTTGCAATTGCACCAACCGCAAACAATAATGTAAAGCCAACCAACATACCAACACCCTTGTCCTTTACTTCATCTAGCTTAACTTCACCCTTAGAGATAAAATCCCATGCCCATTTTGCCAGATAAAACGCCGCACCGACAAACGCCAATGTACGTAACGTTTTTATAATTCCACCAAACTGATCAACCAAACCACAAATGGCACTATAATCGACCGAACTCGCCGCCATCGCAGGCACCGCAACCAACGCACCAATCACTGCAAATGCAAATACTTTTTTCATATTAAACTCCTTTCTGATACGTGTATACTACCACATTTTTTGACGCATTTCAAACATTATTATTAAAACCAGCCTTTCTTTTCCGACTTAATCCCCGCAAATTCATTTAATAACTTTTTTTGTTTTTCCGTCAACCTGGTTGGAATCTTTATCGAAATAACGACATACAGGTCACCCATACCGCCACCACGACGCGCCGACGGCATTCCATGTCCACGCACACGCAGACGTTCCCCAACCTGGGTGCCGGCAGGCACCTTGACCGACAACTTCTTGTCATCGATGGTTTCAACCTCTATCTCGCCCCCCAGGGCCAATGTTGTAAACGGCACATCCATACGCATAATTAAATCATTGCCCGCACGTTCAAAACGTTTGTCTGGTCGAATTCTAACATCCAAGTAAAAGTCACCCGCCGGGGCGCCGTTGGCGCCGGCCTCGCCCTGGCCGGCAAGGCGCAGACGCGCACCATCTTCGATGCCTGCTGGAATCTTTACATCCAATGTTCGTTGTTTATGTATTGTACCCGTACCATCACATTCAGAACACTTTTTACCAATCTTGCGCCCCAGTCCATTACATTCCGGACACGGTGTTTCTGTGACAAAAAATCCCTGGCGCGATTGGACATAACCACTGCCCCCACAACGCGAACAAACCGGCGCAGGCCGACCATCATCTGTTCCATGCCCATGGCATTTTTCACATTCAACGTTACTTGAAAACTTTACCGTGTGTGTTTTGCCAAAATACGCATCACGCAGGTCGATTACCACCTCGTCCAACAGGTCGCGACCACCGCGTTGGGCCGTACCACGTTGCGCGCCACCAAAATCACCAAAGCCGAAACCACGCATGGCCTCACGCAAAATATCTTCCATGCCGGCACCGCCACCCATATTAAAGTGAAACGCGCCATCACCAAATGGATTACCACCACCGAATCCGGCCCCTGCCCCGTTGCCATTTGCGAACGCCGCATCACCAAATCGGTCATACGCCGCACGCTTTTGCGGGTCCTTTAAAATATCAAATGCATTATTTACTTCTTTAAACTTTTCTTCGGCATATTTATTATCAGGATTTCTATCTGGATGATATTTCATAACCAATTTATGATACGCCTTTTTAATATCTGCGTCAGACGCATCACGCGCCACACCCAAGACTTCGTACGGATTTTTATTCATCTTATAATTCCATCTATTTTTTCAGTTATCTGATATATAGTTTAGCATTTTATAAATATCAAGCCCATAAATATAAATAAGCATAAATTCTTTGGACTTGCGAAAAATTGAAAAATGTTCTAATAATAACAACACTATGACAGAGAAAAAGACACAAACATACGATGCATCAGATATCCAAGTCCTGGAAGGACTGGAACCTGTTCGCCTGCGTCCCGGCATGTATATCGGCGGCACAGATGAAAAGGCATGGCACCACCTGCCGATTGAAATTATGGACAATTCAATCGACGAAGCAGTTGCTGGTTTCGCAAAAAAAATCACTGTAAATCTGATTGACGCAAAAACAATTGAAATCACCGACGACGGACGCGGTATCCCGGTCGACGAACATCCAAAGTACCCAGGCAAATCCGCACTGGAAGTTATCTTAACCACACTGCATTCTGGCGGTAAGTTTAATAATAATGTGTATAAAACCAGTGGCGGTCTGCACGGCGTGGGTTCTGCGGTTGTAAATGCCCTGTCGTCTGAAATGATTGTTGACATTGCACGCGATGGATATAACTGGCGCCAGACATTTTCACGCGGCAAACCAACCAGCACAATGCAACGTGGCGACGCAACCAAATCACACGGCACGAAAATCAGATTCACAATTGACGACGAAATTTTCGGTGCAAACGCTGTATTCAAACCTATAAAAATATATCGCATGGCACGCGCCAAGGCATTCTTGTCACGCGGCGTGAAAATAGACTGGCGCTGTAATTCGGATTTATTAACCGAAGATATGAACATCCCAGCCACAACGACATTCTATTATCCAAATGGCGTTGCTGATTTCTTAGCTGAAAAGACAGATTCAAAACCGCGCATCTTGCCCAAGATTTTTAGTGGCGCGGTTGATTTCCCTGATGACAGCGGACGCGTTGAATGGGCATTAACATTTTTAACTGACGAAAATGGCGCAGCATCTGATGACGGATTCTTTTCATCGTATTGTAACACAATCGCCACAATCGACGGCGGAACCCATGAAACCGGATTCAAGTCTGCAATTACCAAAGGCATAAAGGCATACGGGGAAAAGGTAAACAATAAATCCGCATCGACCATCATTGGCGAAGACGTATTCGATTCGGTTGCGGCAATTGTATCTGTATTCTATAAAACGCCACAATTCTTGGGCCAAACCAAAGAAAAGTTATCAAACCCAGAGGTTGCACGTTTCACAGAAAACGCCCTGCGTGATCCATGGGAAATGTTCTTGGCATCTGATCCAAAGACCGCAAATGCATTATTAGAATTTGTAATCAATTTGGCGAACGCACGCATAAAAACAAAACAGGTCAAAGACGTTGCACGTAAAACACCGACAAAAAGAATTCGTATGCCCGCAAAATTGGCAGACTGTTCTAAACACGGAATTGCCGGCACAGAATTGTTTATTGTAGAGGGCGAATCAGCGGGCGGCACCGCCAAACAGGCGCGCGACCGCGCAACCCAGGCGATTATGCCCCTGCGTGGAAAGGTTTTAAATGTTTTCTCTAATTCCGATGAACGTTTTGGCAACAACCGCGAACTGAATGACCTGATTGACATTATTGGTGCTGGCACTGCCAAAGACTGGAACGAAGACAAACTGCGCTATGAAAAAATTATCGTCATGACCGATGCCGACGTTGACGGCAGTCATATAGCATCATTATTAATGGCGTTCTTTTATCAATATATGCCCCAATTAATTTACGGTGGACACCTGTACCTATCATGTCCACCATTGTACAAATTAACACATGGCACCGAATCGATTTATGTTGATACGGACGAAGAACTTGAAAATTTAAAAGCCACAAAATACAAAAATAAAAAGGTCGAAATTTCACGCTTCAAAGGACTTGGTGAAATGATGCCAAATCAGTTAAAAGAAACAACAATGTCACCAAAGACACGTCGCCTGATACGCGTTGACCTGCCACCACGCACCGAAGAAGGTGCCGAAGACACAGAAAAAACACGTACAATTGTTTCTGAACTGATGGGCAAAAAACCAGAATTTAGATTTAAATTCATCACAGAACACGCCCAGTTTGTAAAAGACTTGTTCGTATAAGACAAAATCAGGTGTTAATCACCTGATTTTTTTATACAAACACATTGACAAAAAAACATTCCATGTCATTATATTGTGACGAAAATCATAATATAAAAATACGGGGGACACGGAATGAAAAAAATCAAGACACACATACACGCAAAAACAATTCCTGAAAATCACATCAGCCATAAAAAGAAAAATACTTATACAATATGTTTTTCATCTCTTATGCCATTACACGCATTTCAATTATGTCGCGAAACTCCACTGGC
Source organism: Alphaproteobacteria bacterium (assembly GCA_017466525.1). Lineage (GTDB taxonomy): Bacteria > Pseudomonadota > Alphaproteobacteria > Rs-D84 > Rs-D84 > Enterousia. The sequence goes on along the minus strand of JAFTTY010000033.1, from coordinate 41,093 downwards.
TGTAATCAAAAAGAACGGTCAACAAACCCAAGAAATCACAGATTGGCTGACATGCACAATGTTTCCAAACCCCACCGCAAATGAAATGGGAACTGTATATCGTGGCTCAAAACACATCATCGGTGAAAAAATCGCCACAACAATTATTGAATATCTGGACAAAGATACTGGCGAACCCGTATGCCAACTATATCCACATACGCTGCACATCTTTGACGGATATAAAAAAACATATATGCAACATTTAAACCACGCATCACGTCGCGATTTGCAACACCAATTAAAAATTCGCAAACAACTGTTGCGCAAAGTATACAGCAACCAGAAATAAAATAACCGCCAAATTGGCGGTTATCTTTTTATCTTATTTGCATTCTGCGATAAACTGTTGAATTTGCGCTAACAAAACCAAATCTGCTTGTTTTGCTTTTTCAATCTGTTTGATGGCATACAAAACTGTTGCGTGATCACGACCACCGACAAAATTTCCAATTTCTGATAAAGACAAACTTGTCGCATTCTTTAAAACAACCATCATGATTTGACGTGCCAAAACCAAATTACGACTGCGACCATTACCGCATACAGCATCATATGATACCGCCAATTTTTCACACATATCTTTTACCATTGCAACAGGTGTCTTTTTTGTCTGCAATGTATCAGCCAGCAAACGTTGTGCAATTTCCATATCAACATCTGCGCCCATCAAATCCGCGTATGCCTTAACCTTTGTAGCAACACCTGCAACCAAGTGACCATCATTTGCAATACGACCAGCCAACGCATCTGCAACATCTGCCTTGACACCTGCACGTTTCAACATAACTGATTTTACATGTGCATTTGGCGCAACAACATCCGCAACCAAACCAGATGCCAACAAAGACTGGGCACGTCTGTCAAAACCTGTCAAATTGTTTGGCGCAACATTTGATGTCAAAACAATATTCTTGCCCGCATTACGCAAATCGATAACCAATTGCATAAATTCATCCATCGATGCCTTTTTGCCGGACAAACTTTGCACATCATCCAAAATAAAAGTATCACAATTACGACAGAAATCTTTGAATGCAAAAACGTTATGTTCTTTCAAGCTGCGTGTAAATTCAGAAACAAACTGTGCACCAGACATTTTAACAGAACGCGCACCTGTGGCACCATGGATACAATCTGCTAACAAAGATTTACCACAACCAGACGTACCATAAATAAACAGCGGTGAAAATGGAACCGCACCTGCTGCCAACTTTTTGCACGCAGACACAACAAACATATTTTCATCACATGTGACAAAAGAATCAAATGCAACCGCAGATGTTTCTTTTACTGCAATTGGCGCATAAACCTGTGTTTTGTTATCATTTGCAATTGGGGCAGACTTGCGTGCAATATTACCACGCACAACAATATCTAAACCCAAACCAAATTCCGCAGCCACAGACGCCAAAACATTTGAATGTACACTACGAATAAAATCTGCTGAAAACTGGTTTTGCGCCGCCAATACCAATACAGAATCAACAACATCAAATTGTAATGGCGCAATCCAAGATGTGAACGTTGCAGAATCTAATTTTGCGGCAATGGCCCCCTTGATTGTTTCCAAGTTTGTCATTTGTGTTTGTGCCGCTGTCTGCATGACGTTTTCTCCTTTCCTTCCCTTAAAAGAGTTTCCTGCCTAAAACAAGGTTGTAAAAACCACCCACACAAAACGCCAATCTGCACTGCAAATTGATGTTTTTTGTTTTTGCTCTCTACTCTCTTACCACTCGTTTCTTTCTGGTGTCCCCTGTCCTTCCCGTATCAAGTTTCACCACTTTTTTATTCGTTTTTGGTTCCCAGAAATCAATTCGATTTTCATTCCCCAATCCCGAATATTTTTGATTGATTTTTCTTCTCTCAATCGGTTTTGGATACGTAAGATAATTTATAAGATATATTTCTGTTTACAAGTAAATCTTCATCAAAAAAACAACTTTTATTTTTTGACAACGATTCGTTTTTTTGCCTGATTTCTGCGCCTTGTATATACACTGTATATACATCAAAAGAATCACGCACGAACATAACCACCATCAACTTTTCGAACCAAACCCTGCAATTCCAAGATGACCAACTCTCGCTTAATTTCCGAAATCGATTTTTTGACAATGTCTGTCAATACAGATTCCGAAACAGGAATTGTTCCCAATGCGTCAATCAGATTAAATTCCGAATCATTTTTTTCTGTGATTTTTTTCTGTGTCTTATCTTTTTTATTTGAAATGAAAAAATCTGAAACACCCATACACAACTTTGCATCCCCAGAACGAATCAGTGAATTTGGCCCCAACCCCCGGGAATCTGCCGGGTGCGATGGGATTGCCCAAACATCGCGTCCAAAATCAATTGCGAATCGGGCAGTTGCCATTGAACCAGACTTTAAATCAGCCTCGCCCAATATCAACTTATCCGCCAAACCTGCAACCCAACGATTACGTTGAATAAAATTTGTCGCAACCGGGACAAAACCGACCGGCATCTCGCTAATTATGGCGCCACGCGCAACAATATCCCAATACAACGATTCGTTTTCCAACGGCCAAACATAATCAACCCCGCCGGCCAGCACCGCAATTGTAGAACCGTTACTTGCACGTAATGCGCCACGATGCGCCGCCGTATCTGTTCCGATCGCCATACCAGATACCACACACGTATTATTCTTTGCAAATTCCTCTGCCAGGTCTGCAACAAATCCCATACCAGTCGCTGTTGCATGCCGGGTTCCAACAATTGCAACCATTGACCTTTGTAAAACATCTAAATTCCCACGCACGGTTAAAATTGGCGGATGATTTTTTATTCTTTTTAAACCGACTGGATATCGCACATCATCATCACATATATAATGCACACCCTTTGACATTGCCAAATCCATTTCGCGCATAACTGTATCTCGCAATTCTGACCCTGGCTGCAAAAAATCGACAGCCCCTGCAACAGAACCACAATTTTGGACTAAATTCGCATAACGCACCGGTCCAACCCCCGGCGTACGAATAATCAACAATTTATTAAACAAATCCGACATACATATATAATAAAAAAATCCCCGCTATAAATAAAGCCCTATTTCACAAAAAGACCCGCAATTGCGGGTCTTTATCTTCAAGTCTATATTCACAGTGAAATTAATCCACCATGCTGAACAAACCATCATATTTACTACAGATTGAATCAACCTCTGAATCAGAACTCTTATCTGACCAAATTGGTTTACTACATTCTGTCTTTACGATACGCAGATTCTGCATAAATCTTTCATATTCAGATGGATTATCCTTTTGTAATACTGCCAACTGAGAACGAAGCAATTCATCACCCTTCAATGACTTTTGACCTTCGACCGAACCACCAATCAGCTTATTACCAAATAATTCCATGGCACCGACACCAACCGCTGCACCACCAACGGCACCGGCAACAGTTCCCCATGTACGTGCAGACTTCTTTGCATCCAAGATACGTTTACGCAACGTTTCTTCATCTGCCCAACTACCACATGTAATTGTACGCCCCATTTCAAAATATTTTGCTGGGATGTCTGCAACACTAATTTTCGAATCGGTTGATTTCATTTCAACCTTTACAAAACAAACGTTGTTTTCTGGACTTTCCACATCTTCAATCATGGAAGAATAGTTATTAACATTGCTGAAACGTGACGCCCAAACAAAAGTATTACCAACACCAATATTATTGCTAATACATGCATTACGTTCCTTTTCACGCAAATCCTTCTTTTCTGCTGCAATCATTTCTTCTGGAACAATTGCCAGATCCGCCGTGACGCTGTCAGCTGTATTATCATCTACCTTTAAGCTGGACTTACTTTCCAACATAGGCGTACCTGCACCCGCAGTACCTGCAGAAATTTGCTGTGGTGCTGCAACACCTGCAACACGTTCACCCCCCGCAGCCATACCTGTATTAGCCATACCAGATCTAGCCCCCATCATCGGTGCACCACCACGTGGCGATCCCATTTGATGATTTGCAATTTGACCTGCGCGCCCACGAGCTGCTGGCGCCGCAACTGCAGCCTGTGCAACCATACACAATGCAACAATAGATACGATTTTTTTCATACTCTCTTCCTTCTTGTAAGAACCTTTGAAAGGATTATATCACAATTTTAAGTAAATTCCAAGAATAAAAACAGGGGCAATCACCCCTTTTTTTTATTTTTTCCATTTCCATTCAATCTTAGACTCTGCCCCACCAAGCAATCTTTTAATATTCTCGCGATGTCGCCACATGCACAACATACCAATTGCCAAGAACGCCCACCCAACGTTTACACTGATTGCGAACCCCAAAATCGGCAACAAACAGAACACTACAACCGCGCCCAGCGACGAAATTCCACTGGACAATGCAACCAACAACCATTCCACACCACACACAGCAAATGTCATCGGACTTATTGCCAAGATTACACCAAACAAAGATGAAATCCCCTTTCCGCCCTTAAATCCCAACCATACTGGATAGCAATGCCCAACAATCGCAGCAAAACCACACCAGGCACCGAACGCATCACCCCCAATCCATTTCCCTAAAAACACAGCCACTATTGCCTTGGCCATATCCAACAACCAAACCAACCCCGCCATACGCAATCCACCAACACGCATAACATTTGTTGCGCCGATATTACCACTGCCAACCTTACGCAAATCGCCCTTGCCCATCATTTTAGTTAGCAAAATACCCATAGGGACAGATCCCAATAAATAAGAAATAATTAAACCAATTACGTACACCATGTTATTTTTCCTTGATTTTATGTTTGTTTTTTATAAAATAGCAAAAACTTTAAGAAAATAAAAGGAAAATAACGTGGCAAATCATAAGTCATCTGAAAAAAGAATTTTGGTCACAGCCAAGAAAAACGCAATCAACACTGCACGTCGCAGTGCGGTAAAAACTGCAACCAAGAAAGCATTGGTCGCCATTGAATCTGGGGACAAGGCCGTTGCAACAACCGCTATGCGCAATGCAGAAAGCAAAATCATGCAATCTGCTGGCAAAATCATGCCAAAGAAACGCGCAGCGCGCAAGATTTCACGCTTGGCTAAAAAATTCTCTAAAATGGCATAATTGTGTCATCTCAGAAAAAAAACACACCCCCAATTGGGGGTGTTTTTATATTTTTCTTTTTTATTTTTTTATATGCTTCATAAATTCATCGTGATGCGCCAATTCTTCTGGCTTTACATCAAACTTTCTATACGGGAAACCCGCACCCACCTTAGGGTGCGCCAACATTGCAGCATGTTGTTTTTCGATAATTTCAGACACATCTGGTGCCGGCGCAGTATTTTCCAACTCTAAATAAACCTTGGCCAAAATTTCTGCGTCAATTAACGCCCCGTGCGCATCTGCACGTGCGGTCAACGAAATACCATACCACTTTGCCAGCGCGTCCAAAGAATAACTTTTTGGTCCAAAAACACGATTGCGCGCAATAACAATAGAATCCAGTTGTTGTTCGCGTGGAATCTGTCGCAAATTCAGCATCGACAATTCATGATTTATAAACGGAAAGTCAAAATCAATTCCATTATGTGCAACAATCGGACTGTCACCAATAAATTCCAAAAAGCGTGGCGCAACATCTGCCATTTTTGGCTTATCTTCCAAAAATGCATTTGAAATTTTATGAACCATATACGAATCGGGTGGAATAATTTTTCCATCTGGATTTACATATTCATGAAACGAATTATCTGTTATTTTTCCGTCCAATATTTCAACCGCACCAATTTCGATACAGCGGTCACCACGCAAATATTCAAACCCCGTTGTTTCAATGTCAAAGCAGATAACACGTTTCATTTCTGTTCCCTATACCCTTGATAAAAATCGTTTGTGGTATTATAATAGAACGGTGAATTTAATGCTAGAAAATCTTAACAACGAACAGCGCCTGGCGGTCGAAACTACGAACGGACCATTACTCGTTCTATCTGGTGCCGGCACCGGCAAGACCCGGGTATTAACCACACGAATCGCCTATATTCTAAATAATCAATTGGCCCTGCCATGGCAGGTGTTGGCCCTAACCTTTACAAACAAGGCCGCGAACGAAATGAAAAATCGTCTGGCCACGTTTTCTGATGGCGCCTGGTATTCTGGCGACGTATGGTGCGGAACATTTCATTCAATCTGCCTGCGAATTTTGCGCAGCAATGCCGAACGCGCTGGCCTGCGCCGTGATTTCATTATATTTGGCGAAGACGATCAAAAATCTGTAATCAAATCATTATTAACAACATCCACAAAAACACCCGGCGAATACGTTGATGAATTTTCTGCGATAAAGGACAAAGGCCTGATTGCCCTGAAAAACACCGACAAATTGTTCACTGCATATAACAAGGAACTTGCCCGTCTAAACGCGGTTGACTTTGGCGATATAATATTAAAAGTACTGGAATTATTTGATAAAAATCCAGACATTTTGTCGCGCTATCAAAATCAATTCAAATATATCTTGGTTGATGAATTTCAGGACACCAACAACGCCCAAATGGAATTTCTGGGACTGCTGACACGTGATATAAATTGCCCTAACATCTGTTGTGTTGGCGACGACGACCAATCAATTTATTCATGGCGCGGTGCCGAAATCAAACACATTTTAAATTTCGACAAAACATTCAAAGACGCACAAATAATCCGCCTGGAAACAAATTATCGCAGCACACCGAACATACTTGGCGGTGCCAACTCGCTAATACGCCACAATCGTGGCCGCCTGGGCAAGGATTTACACGCCTGTGACACAGACACAAATGGCGAACCGATATACGCCCTGACCCTGCCAACGGACCGGGACGAAGCAAACATTATCGCGAATGCAATTTTACGCAACGACACAAATGATTTTTCTAAATTCGCCCTTTTAATTCGCGCAGGCAGCCTGTCCCGAATATTCGAAGAAGAATTTGCATCGCGTGGCATACCATATAAATTAATTGGCGCGACCAAGTTCTATGACCGAATGGAAATTCGTGACGCCATTGCATACCTGCGCCTATTGGTCCACCCATTTGATGATATATCTTTCCTGCGCGTAATTGCAAAACCCCGCCGCGGTTTTGGTCCCAAAACAATTGAAACAATTCGCACATCCGGCACAACCCTGATGTCAGGATTACGTAACGCAAAGTTATCACCAAAACTGCGCGCATCTGCCGACGAATTTTTATCGGCCTTTGATTTTGAATGGCCATCAATGTCACCACGTGACGCGGCACAGAAATTGTTGGAACGCACCGGCTATCTAAAAATGTGGCAAGATTCCAAGGACGCCGATGCCACCGAACGCCTGACCAACATTCGCGAATTAATAACATCTGTCATATCAAAATATGACACACTTTCTGAATTCTTGGAACAGGCATCCTTGATGATGACCGACGATAATGATGACGAAAACATACAAAATAATAATACAGTCAGTATTATGACAATCCACGCCGCCAAGGGCCTGGAATTTGATACAGTATTTTTACCTGCCTGGGAAGAAGGCATTTTCCCAAACGACAAGGCCATTAACGAAGGCGCAATCGAAGAAGAACGTCGTCTGGCATACGTTGCAATCACACGCGCACGTAAACGCTGTATAATATCAAACGCGATGTCACGTGTTATATTTGGCACACGTCAATATAACCCACCCAGTCGCTTTATTACAGAAATGGACAATCGATTCCTAGATTTTCAGGGTGGCACAACACCACGTCCAACATATCACACACCATCGCCACAACCGCATTACGCACAAAAACCAACAAGAAAATCTGAAACAACTGTTGGCAAACTGGTATCGCACAACGAACTGGGCAGCGGCGTTGTCATCGAAGACAACGGCACGATTTTAACCATTGCCTTTAAAAATAAAGGCATCAAAAAAGTTGCCCGCGACTTCATAAAACTAATCGGATAATCAAACAAAAAAAACACCAAATGGTGTTTTTTTTTAATTAAACCATATAAACACCTGACCAGATGGTGGCGGTCCACTTGGTGCCGATGTTGGTATTGTTGTAAAGCGAACATCGTTCGTATTGGCCTTGTTGTTTAATAATGTATCAACCTCTGCCTTGGTATAGGCATCAACCTGATTTGTAACCAATGCGTCAACCTCTGCCTTGGTATAAACATCAGGTTTATTTTTAATATAATCAGGCTGTGTCGTATCTGTTTGGTTCCAATCTGATTGCTTTGCCGCCAACGCATCTACAATTTGATCGACATATCCACGCGACGCTAAATTTGCATGCACAGCAGTTGTGCCAACCACGCACATAAACAATGCACATACAAAAGCAATCAATTTATACATACTTCCCTTTTACAAAAAACACACCAAAAACATATAAATATGTTCTATCGTCATGTTCCTTGTCCTACATCTGTGCAACCACTATACAAAACATATACATACAGTTGCAAGATATTAAATATTCACGATTAAAAAATCATGAATATTTTTTTAATTCAACGGCGCACCCCAGTGTTGTTGAATACCACGTTCAACATCCATTGGGCTGACCAAAACTTGTGGTGTCAAGATAACGACCAAAACCTCACGACTGGCGGATGTTTCGCGCGAACCCGACAATGCCATAAAGTCAGGATCACCTAAACCATAACGCGTATCTGCACCTTTCTGCTTTTCAAATCCAGATACAACCAACATCTGCCCAGATTCCATAATAACTTCCTGCATGAAACTGCGTTCTTCAACCTCTGGCAATTGCAGGGTCACTTCACCAATCGTCTGCGTTGACATACGCAACAATTCACGAACAGACATACGGAACAACAACAAAATACGTCCATTTTCTAAGACATTTGGCAGCAGCTGCATCGTGAAACCAGTTTCCAAATCATCCTGGTCAACAGTACTTGATTCAACCGTCGTAAAGTTACGGGATTCGAATCGTTTGATATAACCTGTTGTTCGCGTATTGCTGACCGGCGCGACACGATTTGAACGCGTTGTCACACCAACATTTGTCACCAAGGATACTTTACCCTGTTTGGCCAAGGCCTCAATCAAGGCATTACTGCCTGCGGCACCTGCCAAAGACCCATTCATAATCTGATCATTTGTATACGCACCTTCAACAACAGAACCATTTTCCAGGTGTGTTGCGCCCGTTAATGCAGACACAGAATTCGACAGAACTGCAATATTCATCGAACTTGCCTCTGTCGTCGCCAGGTTATTCTTTGGATTTGCAACAATATTCAACCCAGACGTAGAATTAATCGCAGCAGCCAAATTCAAGCCAAAAGCCGAATCATTCGAAATCGAAACCTGCAAAACCTTTACATCAATTGTCACCAACTGGCTTAAACGCTTGTTCTGACGTTCAATATATTCACCGACACGGGCCAACACAGATGGCGACGCAGTCACAGTTATTGTTCCCAAACTGCGCGATACAGTAAACTCTGCATTATCACTTTTACCAATTATAGAAGAAATTGCACTTTCAACCTCGTCCCATTCTTTTAATGTAGATTCCAACGATACTTCATTCGCATCATCCGTTGATACAGACGTTTGATATGCAACCTCTGTCCCCAGTGCATATAATGTAAATGTCTTGGTTTCTGTTTCATAAAAAACAATAGAACTCTTGTCATAATACCACAACAAATCCAAATCAGTCGCAACCTGCCCCAACAGTCCCGATAACTTTCCCGTATATGCGACATTAACCTGTTTTTTTAATTTATCTGCGGAAACTTGGCCATCAATTTTCACAGGGATACCTGTAATCGCATAAATATCATTTGCCAAAACCTGCAAAGACACCGGCTCGTCCAACAAAATCGTTACACCTGTATCTGTCTCAAATTTTGACGGCAAATTGTTACGATGTTCTAACACCATCGATTTATTACCCAACCACACACCTTCGGACATAGACACAGTGTCACCACTGGCCACCTTGGCACGCGGATTTTTTGCCATTTCAAACGCATCATATGCATTAATAAAATCCTGATCAACAGACGCCGCAACTTTTGCAGATTCCTTTCTGGCACACCCTGCAACAGTGGCACAGACCAAACTGCATACAATTAAAAGTTTTAATGGATTTGTCATAATATATTCTCCTACGGCATCTATTTTTAACAAAAACTTATTATTCTTCGGTTGTTGATATTACCAACACTCTATTACCTTTATAGAACTTTGCATATGGGATTGGTGTCGCACGCCCAAAATTACGCACCAGCGCAGACGCAACATCAACAAAACGCCCCTTGAATACAGCACTGGCTTCTATCGGATATTCACGTGGGGTTGTCCAAACCAAATCCCAACCCTCTTTATCACACCAAGATTGCAAAACTTCACGCAACGTTTGACCGTTTGCAACAACCCATGAACGAACCTGATCTGTCAAGACCTTTGGCGCTTCTGCATCTGCGGATGTCGCAACCATAATTTCTGTCTCTTCTGTCTCTGTAATTGTCACACCACCGTTTGACGCATCTTCAACAACACCCTGCTCTGTTTCAATTTTCATATCGTTACGTTCTGCGAACGCTTCATAACCATCTGCATATTTACCACAGTTTTTACGACCACTGCGCGAAACAGTCAAAACATTACCACCATCATCCTCTAAGACCTCACGATGCAACAACGGCATTTCCGAATGAGTATTACATTCATCATCAAACCCAACCGGAATTTGTGTTCCATGCAACAAGTTCGCACCACCAGACCAACCTGCGAATTCGCCACGCGCCCCCAGGTTAAAATTATTTTCAACAACTAAATCTGCACCGATTTTAGAAACAATGCGAATGTTGTCATCTTGTTTTTTCTTAGAACAAACACCACTCTCGCACGAAACTTCTACGTCTGCATCAGATCCTGCCAACGGCCATGCAGGCACCTCTTGATACCCTGCAAACGTATCTAGTGTATCAACCTGGGTTGTTTCAACCTGTTCGTATTCGCCACCATCAGTAATGTTTTCTTGTTCATAGAACACTTCGGATGTCACAACTTGGGGCATAGTTTCAGCCGCAAAGCAGTAGCCAGCAGCGGTTGCAAACATCGCAACAATTAGAATTTTGCGGAACATTGACGTCTTCCTTTTCCTATATTAATTCCTTATTTAATAATTATTATAACAATTTGACCGAATCTGTGCAAGACCTAAAACACACATAAATCAACCTATTTTTTATTTACCCAACATAAAATCGCGCGAATCGCAAAAAGTATGTTATACTATCCACGAAAACACACAAAAATTCAGGGGAAAAACATGGAAAACATTATTATTTTTGTACTTTTTGGAACGATTATCGCGATATCAGGTCTATGCCTGTATTTTATACAAAAAACAAATGCGCGCATTACCAACATGAACAAAACCCTGGATCACCAATACAACCTGATTGTTAAATTACAATCTGTCCTAAAAAACAAATACGCCACAAACGCCATTGCGGAAAACGCAGAAATGATTTACCAAGATTTACTGCAAAGCCTGATTCCAATCATGGCCGCCATCGACATTATGCCGCGCAACACCCCAGAACACCCGTTGTGGCGCGCACTTGGTGGCATCATGGACGAATATGCAAAAAACCCATTCGCATTGGAAAAACTGCGTCGTTGCATTAAATTAGACACAGAGGTGGCGCGCAACATCGACAATTACATGCGTCGCGCCGACAATTTCCTGCACCACCTGACAATAACCGAACCAGACGGACTACTATCATCAACCTTTACAGACGGCCTGCTGGGACAATCATTGACATTTTTCGCCCAGGCAAAGCAATTGGCCGCACAACAATCACAAAAATAAATGCCCAAATTATCTGAGAATCTTATACGTGAAATATCCGCCCTGCGCGATGAACCAGATTGGTTGCTACAATGGCGTCTGGACGCATACAAGGCATGGGAAAAAATGTCAGAACCACATTGGGGTACGGTTGATTACGAACCAATCGACTATGACAATCTAAATTATTATAACGAACCAACACCCATTGATAATTCTGATTTGGAATCTGTATACGACAAAATGGGACTGCCAGAAAGCGAGAAAAAGGCACTAATGGGTATGGCAACAGACACTGTTATCGATAGCCGTTCTGTTCACACATCATATACCGCCGAACTAAAACGTCTGGGGATAATATTTTTGCCATTTTCAGACGCGGTTAAGCAACATCCCGACATTGTAAAAAAATACCTGGGCACTGTCGTACCATCCACAGACAATTTTTTCGCCGCACTAAATGCCTGCGTTTTTTCAGACGGTACATTTGTTTATATCCCCAAGGACACAAAATGCCCAATTGACTTGGCCAGTTATTTTAGAATTGAAACCGCAAAAATTGGCCAGTTTGAACGCACACTTATCATTGCAGACACAGGCGCCCAATTAACATATATGGAAGGATGCAGCGCCCCACGCAGACCAAACCATCAATTACACAGCGGCGTCGTTGAAATCATCGTACATGATAATGCAACTGTAAAATACGCAACCGTGCAAAACTGGTTCGCGGGCGACTTTGACGGACAACAAAACCAAGGTGGCATCTTAAACTTTGTAACCAAGCGCGGACGTTGCGACGAAAAAGCAAAATTACTATGGACCCAGATGGAGGTCGGATCCGCCCTAACCTGGAAGTATCCATCAACAATTTTACGCGGAAACAATGCGTATAGCGACTTTTATTCACTATCCATTACACGTGGTGGCCAAATGGCAGACACCGGCACGAAAATGATACACCTGGGCAACAACACAACATCAAACATTGTGTCATATGGCGTTGCAACAGATTATTCAACACAAACATTTCGCAGCCTGGTATCATTCAGTGGAAACGACTGTAAAAACGCTTCAAAATGCGACAGCCGCCTGATTGGCAACAACGCAATTGCAAATACCCTGCCACGCATTATCCACGCTGGCAACAACAACACCCAATCGCACGAGGCAACAACCGGCACCATTGACGCCGCAACATTACAATACTTAAATCAAGCGGGCATTGAAACAGATGCCGCAATTGCCCTGATTATCGGCGCCGCTGCGACACCAGTATTGTCGCGCCTGCCAATGGAATTTTTGGTTGAATCAAAACAATTAATACAAATGGCATTATCAAAGGATTAATCAATGCTAAAAATACAAAATCTGTCTGTAAATTTTGGGGACAAGGAATTATTAAAAGATATTAACCTGAATATAACCCAGGGCGCACGTCACCTGTTGACCGGCCACAACGGCAGTGGGAAATCAACCCTGGTTAAAACAATTGCCGGCGATCCAGAATACGCAATCACGCACGGACAAATAATCTTTAATAACACCGACATAACAAATGAAAACGCCACCACACGCGCACTGATGGGCATATTCTTGGGCGCACAACACGTACCCGAAATTCCCGGCCTCAGCGTACTTAGTTTTCTAAAACATTCATGCATCGCACACACACATTTTCAATCAGGCCAAGATTTATCCATGGGCGAATTTCTGCAAAAACTGGAATTGGCCCGCGAACAATTAAACATTCCAAAAGAATGGCTAAATCGCAGTATTAATGTCGGTTTTTCCGGCGGCGAACGCAAACGCCTTATGTTGTTACAATTAATATTAACGAAGCCAAAATTTGCGATCTTAGACGAACCTGATTCTGGCGCAGATACACAGACGCAGCAACTAATCGCAGACACTATAAAAGATATGATCGACACAACTTTTTTAATAATCAGTCATCAGCCTGCTTTTACAAAAATGTTGCAAATAACGGGCACAACTTCTTTATCAAATGGTAAAAATGTGATAGAATAATAACCAGTTTAAACAAAGGACGAAACATGAACACAAATAAAACACCAAAACTATCCACATGGCTGTTATGGTCGCCTCTTAAATTCGCGGGCATTTCTTTCCTTGGACTGTTTATAACAACATTTTTATACACTTGGATTACGGGTGGCATATTAAAGTTACAGGCACCGTCGACCACTTTATTGGCTGTTTTACTAACGCTTGTTATATCAACATGCATATATTTTATGTTTAAAAGAATCCCCAAATTCAAAATGGATCAACGTTCATTTATCAGCATTATAAATGCACAAACCATTATTGCTGCTGTGGCATTTTCAATTTCTGCATATTTCATATTTAAAAACGCCCAGCAAATCATGCTTTACCTGGTTATAATGGAGGCACAAAAATCCATCGCCATGATTCTTATTGGCATGCTGGCTGCAATTGTTTGCTTATATATGATCGGCATGTTACTTTGTGGCGTATACGCAAAATATCTGCGTGCGCGCGAACTGGGGATTCCTGGATGGAAAATAATATTAAGTATGCCATTCGGCCTATCTGCATTATGGACACCGGGGTATATATTCAAAGAAGACAACGCAAAAAAAACATCTCTGCAAATTAAATGCAAATGGTACAACCGCGTACAAGATTGGATCTTATCGTCTAAAACAAACACCATCGCAACATTTGTATTTATAACATTGGCAAGCATCCTATTTATGGGATTAAACTCTGCACTTTTAACGTTTATATTGGCATTGATATTTGGCATATGGGCATTACAGGTCGGCACATCAAATTTCTTAAAAAACATTGGCAAATCATATTCGAACACCATTATCGCAACAAATATTGTATTAGTGGCATTGTTAATTTGCTTTCGCGCAATGGTGCCACCTGTACAGCAACCCGTACAACAGAATGTCCAAATAAACATTTCAGACATTGAAGTTACACAAACACAACAATAAATAAAACGTGCTATACGCACGTTTTATTGACGCTCAGCCAAAGGACACCACAATGAATGGCGCAATACTTTTCGCAGGACTTGTATTCTTTTTATGGATTGCACGTTCTATATTAATACCTTTATTAATCGCTGCGTTTTTATGGTATTTGATGAACGCAATATCTGATTATTATCGCCGTGTTTTTCCATGCAAAAACCCAACAACAAAGCGACAAAAGATTTGTTCTTTTATATTCAGCGCCATCGCCGACATCTCCGCCCTGGCAACAGTTGTTTTTGCAATTGTTTTATTTATAACACAAATACAACCAATGTTTTCTGAACTGATTGCGGCACTACCCGCGATCCAAGAAAAGTTAACATCTTTGGGGCATTATGCATCCGAATCTTTTGGGATAAAGTTTGATGCAACGATGATACCAAACATAACCAAAATAGCGACCAACATCGGCGCATCTGTTGCAGGACTGGTCACATCAATGGGCATGGTGTTAATCTATATGATATTTATGTTTGTCGAACAAAGCACGTTTAACAAAAAGTTTTCTGCGATGTTCCCAAACAAACGCCAATCAAAAAAGTTCCGCTATATTCTGGACAGCATTGACACCAACATGAAGAAATATTTATTTGTAAAAACCGCCATTTCTGCGGTTACCGGCATTGCATCATTCTTGTGGTTATATGCACTGGATGTACAATTTGCAGGCGTATGGGCATTTATTGTATTTGTCACCAGCTACATCCCAACAATTGGTGCGATTGTTGCATGCGGTTTGCCCATTTTATATACCTTGGTGACCGCACCATCATTACAGCAACCAATATTAACCGCCATTGGTTTAATTGGCTTACAAATATTATTCGGGAACATAATCGAACCAAAATTGACCGGCAAGACTTTAAATCTGTCTACATTGGCAATATTAATAAACTTGGTTGTATGGGGCATGATTTGGGGCATTGCAGGAATGTTTTTCAGCGTACCATTACTGGTGGCAACATATATCATATGCGCACAATTTGATTCCACACGCTGGATTGCAGTATTGCTATCCACGGACGGCAACATTCCCGACAAACGCGAAGATTAAAATCGCGCTATACACATAAAAACCGGGCTTTTTAAATTGCCCGGTTTATTAATGCAATCGCATTTTCCAATATCACACGCGCGGATTCAGAATCCAGTTTTTCCTTTATATCCCGCACACGCACACGCCCCATTGATTCCTGGGCCGCCATTGACGTCAAATTTTCTTCTATCATGCAAATTGGCAAATTTGTTTCACGTTCTAAATCCGCCACAAAATCACGCACCATTTTTGTTGTTTCTGATTCCGTACCATCATTTCGAATCGGCAATCCAACAACAATGCCGACGCCCCCCTCTTCTGCGACCAGACGCGCGACACGCGCCGCATGCGTTGTATCACCACGCGCAAAGTTCAGCACATCGCGCACAAAAACAAAATTTCGTTCTGGGTCAGATACCGCAACCCCAACACGACGCATTCCCCAATCAATACCAACAATGCGTCCCACACGCGGAAAAGCCTTGAAATCTGGCAAAATCATTGTATAATTCCTTTTACTCTTTAAATATAGGATTAGAAATGGCATTTAGCAAGCAACAATTACAAAAATTCGCAGACTTGATTAAAATCGAGGTACCTGATGAAAAATTAGCCCAGATGAACATCGATTCTGTTATTGAATGGTTGGACAAACTGCAACAAATCGATACAACTGGGGTCGAACCAATGTTAAATCCTGCGGAACATAAATTGCCACGCCGCACAGATGTCGTCACAGATGGCAACATTCGCGACTTGGTTTTGGCGAATGCACCCGACAACGCCGGCACATCACGTGGCTATTTCGCAGTACCAAAAGTAATGGATGGAGATTAAAATGACAAAAAAACAAAAAAAGAACATACCTGTAAATATTATTTTACGCGATTGTTGTGACGACTTTGCGCAATACATTGGTGAACTTGGGAATGTCACACCTGCCCAGGCACAACAAATCATCGACGCATTTTCCAAGGCAAGCATTGATGAAAAGTCATGCATTCAAACAATGTCATTGGAACACAAGACAGCCGTTCAATTTGGCCGCCCCCCTTTTCAAAACTACATGTACGGTTCAATTGATATAGAAAACTTATTCTACTTTGACAACATGCCAAAATGCACCGCATGCGACAACAAAGAAATGACCGAAGAAAAAAAATATAAAATATGTCACAGAAACTTTCGCAACGGTAAATGCATTGATAAAAACATGCGTGAGGTTTTGGGTAAAATTTTATACCCACAACATTATGGTAAACAAAAATAGGTTATAAACATGACGATACAAGATGTGTTATTTACACCAATCAGAAACATTGGTTTTAACAACCGTGGCATTTGTTCTGTCTTAGAAACAGCCGACACGATTGGAAAACGCGGTGATTTATTCATGCATATTATAAACATTCCGGACAATGTATATCCAAAGATTCACAATGTCGGAAAAATTACAATTGCCCACATACAAGAAACATTAAACAACTTTATTGATAAAAATCATGCTGTTTTCTTGGACTTTACAGAACAAGATTTAATCACATTGGGCTTAAATCTTTTTGCCGTTGAAAAAATCAAACAGGTTTTGGCAAAGCGTAAATTAACACTTGGCAAAAAATCATACATAATTGCATCAGCAAACAAAAATATTAAAAATTGCCAAAAAGAAATATCTGATTTAAAGCAACAAATCAAAGATATTCAAACGAAAATTGCATTAAAAGAAATTGAAATCATTCAAAAACAAAAACAAATCAAAGCAATCAGACAAAACCAACATAAAAATAAGCCATGATAAACTTAACATTAACCGAAGCACTAGAAAAACTAAACAACCGTGAATTTTCCGCTGTGGAATTAACACGCACCTATCTGGACCGCATTGAAAAATATGGCACAGATTTAAATTGCTATATCACCACAACACCCGAACGTGCGCTTGCTGATGCTGCTGCATCTGATGCGCGTCGCGCCGCAGGTGATGCAAAATTCTTGGACGGCGCGCCAATCGCAATGAAAGATTTATTTGCAACACGTGGCATTCGCACGACTGCGGCATCACGCATGCTGGAAAATTTTGTTCCAGAATACGAATCGACCATTTCACAAAAATTCATTGATGCTGGCACAGTATTATTGGGCAAGGCGAACCTGGATGAATTTGCAATGGGCACATTCAGCAAAACCAGTTTCTTTGGCGCGCCAATTAATCCATGGCAAATGGAACGCAAATTAACCGCGGGTGGTTCGTCTGGTGGCTCAACATCTGCCGTGGCTGGCGGTTTGGCAATCGCCGCAACTGGAACCGACACTGGTGGCTCAATTCGTTTTCCGGCGGCAATCACAGGTCTGGTTGGAATGAAACCAACATACGGTCTGTGTTCACGATGGGGCTGTGTTGCATTTGCGTCCAGTCTGGACACACCCGGACCAATCGCACGCACTGTTGATGATGCCGGTTTATTATTAAATGTTATGGCGGGCCACGACGAACGCGAATCCACCAGTTGTGAAAACAATTTTTCATGCACCGGTACAATTCAACCAATCTTGGGCAACGGCAAAAAATTACGTGTTGGCGTAATCAAAGAATTTGCAAACGTTGAAATTTCAGACGACATGAAAAACCTGTTTGAAAAACGAATCGCTGACTTAAAATCAATGGGCGCAGAAATTGTCGAAGTATCAATCCCAAATATCTTGGACGCATTGGCGGCATATTACATCATTGCCCCGGCCGAGGCATCATCAAACCTGGCCCGATACGACGGTATGCGTTATGGTCTGCGCGTCGAAGGCAAAGATATTTATGACACCTTTAAAAAGACACGCGCCGCCGGTTTTGGTGACGAAGTACAACGCCGTATGATTATCGGCACCGCGGTATTAAGCAGCGAATCATATGACGTATATTTCATGCAGGCCGCCCGTGTTCGTCGCATGATTGCAGACAGTTTCAACACCGCTTTTGAACAATGTGATTTAATCGTATGTCCATCATCTGCTGGTACTGCAATGCCATTGTCATCAGACTTAAAACCATTGGAATACTATGCATTGGATTTATTTACCGTTGCAATGAATCTGGCAGGCGTACCTGCGTGCAGTGTACCATGCGGTCTTGCCACAAACGGTCTGCCATTAGGCATGCAGGTTGTGGGCGCACGCTTTGACGACATGCGTGTTTTACAATTGGCAAAGCATATTGAAACCGCTGCCAACATTGACAACCGCCCAACAGTAATTATGGGGAAATAAAAGAATGACAAATCACACCATCTCCTTTGCAAATAAAAAATCGACCGCAGCGGTCGAAAGAAAGGAGATGGTGGCTAGGGACGGAATCGAACCGCCGACACAGGGATTTTCAGTCCCTTGCTCTACCAACTGAGCTACCTAGCCAACGCGAGGACAATAATAAGATACAAAAAATAAAAAAGCAAGGGAAAAAGACAAATGTTTATAATAAAAGGCAAAACATGTGATTGGGAATTGGTAATCGGACTTGAAACACACATTCAGGTATTATCAAAGTCCAAGGTTTTTAGTGGCGCATCTGCGGATTATAATCCGTCTGTTTCACCAAACACCCAGGTTTCAATGGTCGATGTCGCAATGCCAGGTATGTTGCCTGTATTAAACGAACACTGCGTTGAACAGGTTATCAAAATGGGTTTGGGACTGAACGCTGAAATTTCCCGCATCAGCCGTTTTGCACGCAAACAGTATTTTTACCCTGACCTGCCCCAAGGCTATCAGATTTCACAGCCTGCGGACGAACCTCCAATTGTTGGACGTGGCTGGGTTGAAATTATGGGCGATGATGGCGCACCCAAAAAGATTTTAATTGAACGCGCCCATTTGGAACAAGACGCCGGGAAATTAAAACACGACGTACACCCAACAAAATCATTTGCGGATTATAACCGCACCAGTGTCGGCTTGTTGGAAATCGTGACATACCTGGACACCAAGGATCCAGAAAACCGTTCTTACATCTCATCCCCGGACGAGGCCGAACGCTATCTGCGCGAAATTCGTGAAATTGCACGCGCCCTGGGCGTATCAAAGGCGAACATGGAAGAAGGATCCATGCGTGCAGACGTAAACGTTTCCGTACGTCCTGTTGGCGACAAAAATTTCCGCACACGTACCGAAACAAAAAACATGGTATCATTTAAATTCATTAAAACCGCCATTGAGTACGAGGCACGACGCCAAATCGAAATCTATGAAAACGGCGGAACCATTTCACAAGACACAATGCACTTTAACCAAGGCGAAGGCACAACAACTGTTATGCGCAGCAAAGAAGACGCATTAGACTATCGTTATTTCCCAGATCCAGATTTATTACCACTGGAAATTTCTGATGAAACAATTGAACGCATCCGTCGCACAATGCCGGAATTACCATCTGCAACACGCGCGCGCTATACGCACGAATTCGGGCTGTCTGACTATGACGCGGCACGTTTAACAGAAACAACAGAAATTTCACGTTGGTTCGATACCGCTGTAAACGGAAATGCAAAACATGCGAAATCAATTGCGAACTGGTTAATCAGCGAACTGTTTGCACACCCTGAAAATTGGGATGTAAAAAATGAAAAAAGCGGCATCGTTGATGACATGCGCATAATTACACCGGGCGACATTTATGAATTGGTTGATATGATTTCTGACAACACTGTAAACGGGAAACAGGCCAAAGAAATCTTTATCAAAATGTTAGATGGCGAAGGCGGCACACCACGTGAAATCGCAGATAAATTCGGCATGAAACAAATGACCGACACCGGCGCAATTGAAAAGATTGTCGACGAAGTTATCGCCGCCAACCCATCCCAGGTTGAACAATATAAATCTGGCAAGGTTGGTCTGCTTGGATTCTTTGTCGGCAATGTTATGAAAGCATCCAAGGGTCAGGCAAACCCAGCCGTTGTGAATGAAATTTTACGCAAAAAATTAGCCTAAATTAAAGTAAAATTAAACCAAGGAGATAAAAAATGGCAAAAAAAGAAATAATAAAAGTAATCGGCATAACAAAAAACAACTGCATCACCGGCATTGAATTCGGCGAAGTTGGAATCGATGTACCTGTTACACCGGTGGTTCGACCAATGGGCAAATCAAAAATAGAACGCGCACAACAGGCATTTACAAAGGCCCAAAAGACACGCAAACACAAACTGATTAACTCTAACAAAAGAAATAAATAAAACAGTGTAATTGCACAAATGACAGAAAAAGACCTTATACGAACATTACGTGAAATGGCACATTTTGAATCCATGGCAAAGATAAACATGCGCGAACAAAAACACCGTGCGTATCATGCACGCCATGCATTCAACGCCACACAGCAACATATAAAACAAAACATTCGAAGCATACGAACAAAAAACAAATAAAAAATGAAAAAATTCTTTATCCAAACCTTTGGTTGTCAGATGAACGTTTACGACGGTTGGCGAATTGCCGCAATGCTGGAACACCACGATTTCGTGCGTACAGACGATGTTTCAGACGCCGACATCATCATACTAAACACCTGTGCTGTTCGTGCCAAGGCAACAGATAAAGTCTTTTCTGCACTGGGGCGTATCAGACGCGCAAAAAAGCCATCGGCCCTGTTCGGAATTGTTGGGTGTGTCGCACGCGAATCTGGTGCAGATGCATTTCGTCGCATTCCAGATTTAAACTTTGTTCTGGGGCCACAGTCTTATCATAAACTGCCCGAAATTCTAAAAAATCCCGACACTAAATTATTAAATATTGATTTAGGTGGCCTGGAAAAATTCGATGAATTACCCCAGATGGAAAAATCACCACTGGTTGCATATATACCAATCCAAGAAGGCTGCAACCATTGTTGCACGTATTGCATTGTACCATATACACGTGGCCGCGAATTATCACGTCCATTCGACGACTGTCTGCGCGACACAATTCACGCTGCAAAAACCGGCGCAGTTGAAATTTGTTTCCTGGGGCAAAATGTAAACGGTTATAAATACACAGACGAAAACGGAAAAACATATCGTTTGTCCGACCTGATACGCGAGGCCGCAAAAATCCCAGAAATCATGCGTATACGCTTTACATCCAGCTATCCAACAGAAATGACAGACGACCTGATTTCCATGTTTGCAACGGAACCAAAATTACTTCCATTTTTAAACATGCCAATCCAAAGCGGCTCACAAAATGTTCTGACGCGCATGAACCGTCCATACAGTTTAGAATTATACACCGACATAATTCATAAACTAAAAATCGCACGCCCAGACATTCAAATTTCATCTGATTTCATTGTTGGATTTCCAGGCGAAACAGACGAAGACTTCGAACAAACAATGAAAATTGCATCAGACATCAGATACATAAATTCATATTCATTTAAATATTCGCCACGCCCACACACGGCCGCTGCAATAATGCCTGATCAAATACCAGAAAATATAAAGGCCGCCCGTTTGGCAAAACTGGACACCTTTTTAAACGAGGTTCAACGCGATTTTAACGAATCCTGCATCGATAAAACATTAGAATGTTTATTCGAAGGCACAGATAAAACCGGCAAACATTTGGTATATCGCACACCATTCATGCAACAATGTATTGTTCCTGCATGTGATAACGCACCAAAATTGGCACACATAACCATCACCGCTGCGAACAAGGCGTCCCTGCGCGGCAAATTCGCCTAGAACCACATACGTGCATTTAATGCAACTTTATAATTCATAATATCATCCATTTGAACGGCAGATATTTGTACGTCACCGCCAAATGCATCAAATTCTGACCAAAACCCAACACGGCCAGACACACCAACTTCACCATCTGTCATCACAACACCACGAACAGAATAATCATAACGCAACCCTAGCATGGAAAACGCATACCCTGCCCCGATTCCTGCAATTATATCGGCATTAAATTCAGATACATTTTCCACACACCACCAATCAGATTTAACGCCAACAAATGGTTCAACATAAATATCGTTTTCCAGATTATAAATATAACCAATATCAATCGACAGAACGCCCGATGCACTACGCGGATTCATATAAATTACATTTTCATACAAGACGTTACCAACGTCGACATCCATAACGTCTGCACCCAGATTGGCACGCACAAACAAATTATTTTTCATTGTATACTTTGCGCCTAAATTCGCACCCAAAGTCCGACCAGAAAACGTATCTAAATCACTATCATAATCCAAGACACCCACACGCAAACCACCCCACACATCCAGCCCCGTCAGAATATGCCCGCGCAACCCAACATTCACACCATACAAAGAAAAATCGTCTGTCCAAATTACAAACGGCCTAAAATCAAATGCGTTTTCTGATGCATTTGTCTCTAATCTATCAAACATATGCAAAACATTTAACGGTCGCACTAAAATTTCTGGATTAAACCGAACAGATTTATTCATTACAGACCTAAACGAATGCATATCTGACGCACGATCTAATTCTGTAATTAACGAATCGTTTGGATTAGTATAACGTAACGCATTCAAAAATTTACCGGTATCATCTTTGAAAATCTTTACATAATCCGTTTCGCGAACACGCCGAACATACAATGCCCCATTATCAACAAACGCCATATCTGCATACAAAATATCTGGATTATTATTAACAACACGCACAGAACCATCACCAGAAATATTTGTCAGAATCGGAACATCATAAAAGCGCGACAAATCATCTGCAATCAAATCAATTTCGCCGTGCAATTCAATGTCCTTATTAAAATTAACAGGACTATCTATTTTTAACACAGAATTCTTCAATATTATTTTATCTGCACGTTCTGCGAAATTCACGATTGTGTCCAAAGACAACACATCTGCATTTTCCACCAACACATTAAAATTCGACACGCCGCTAATTTCATTCATATCACCTGTATTATTTATGACCTGAATTAATTTTGAATTCACACCGAAATGCACATCACCAACAAAGACACCTGCATTTTTCATATGCAACAGACAACCGTCACACAGATAAAGATCTGATTTAATCACACCATAATTATCAATTCGAATCGATTCGGTCACTTTGACAGATTCTGGGACAAAGTTAACACCCCTTGCAATCGCAGAATCATTACTTAGAACAATAACCCCACCTGTTACATCAAAATTATATTCATCTGCGTACACAGATGAAACGCTTAAACACCCCAGTAAAATCCCATGTACCAGTTTCATTTTCTTTTATCGAAACCATAACACATGGGATTTTATTCTTAAAGAAAAAAACACCCCCGAATTTTCGGGGGTTTTATATAATTGGTCAGAAGTATTATTTTTCTAATTTACCCCAACCAGCCTTGTATCCGCCATCGCGTTCCAGATAGATATTTGCGCCATCCAATTGTGCAGCACTTAACCCCTGAATCATATAAGTCTGGTTTAAACGGCCACTCATACCTGTTTGCAACATTGGCAACTGAATATTCATTTTATGTTCATTTGTGCAACATTTTGCATCGTTATAACATGAACCGCACTGATACAATTTCACATTATATTGCACACCTGGGCGCATATCTTTTAAATCAACAGTCATTTTCAAACCATTGTCTGTATCTTTAAATTTAATATGTCCCATTTTTGATTCGCCACCACGGCTGCTATGTGTATACATTTTTGCATAAACATGATTAACATCTGCGTCTTCATATGTCTGATACACAACAATTGTATCTGATTCAACAACTTCAACTGGTTGAACACGTTGTGTATGTGTCTTGTTATGATGTCTGGCTGCTTTTTTATTTGGACATTCCAACATACATCCTGACAACAGCACAGCTGCACCCAACATAGATGCGAACATGAACATTTTTTTGGTTAAGTTTTTCATATTAAGGTCTCCTTTTTGTTTTTGTGGTTACGATAAACACTTTACTATATTTTTTTACACTTTGCCCCAGGTTTGAATCCCTAGGAATACGAACAAATCTGGCGTATAGCGCATTTTGAATACACGCCTATACCAAACAAAAACACAACATGATATTTTTATATCAAAGGGAGGAAAACATGTACGAATTAATACAACACTTAATCGCATTTAAATATGCATGCAAAATAAATCACTGGTCAACAGACGACTATTCAAAACATCTGTTATTCGACAGACTGGCCGAAGATATCGATGCATGGGTCGATTCGATTGCAGAAACATATTTCATGGCAAACGACAATAAAAAAGTATTTAAACCAAATATTTTAAACCCAAAATTTATCGACACAAATCTGGTCAAATCATGTGAAACAATCATCAGTCATCTAGAAGAACTACAAAATGACGATGAAACAAACGAAGGTCTAAATTCACTGCTTAGCGCAATCGAAGAAGGCTTTTTAAACAAACTTGCACTTGCGACATTATCATAAAGAAACAGCCCCGTTTTGGGGCCGTTTTTATTTTGCAACATTTACACTGGATTTCACCAACCTGTACCGCGCCAAAACATACGAACCGAATCGATAGGCGACAAAAACTTGCAAAATCAATGCAACAATATAGTTACGTGGCAACGCTAATAAATAGTTGGCAAAATCAGGCGCATACCCTGTTTCAATTACCGGCGCCAACGCTGTTAATATCATGGCCATCAAACCAACACGCAACAGTGGCATATACTTTAATTTATTCACACGCCCCAACACCCGCAACACCAATGGCCCTATAAAGAAGAAATCCAAACAAAATGCGGTCGCATATATTGGCAATAACGCCCCCCAGAAATTCATCCACGTCAAATGACCATAAATCCACAAATTCATTGTCATCATCCCCAAGACCATTGTCGTACAATTCGGAATTGCACTAATTAAAGCTTCTTTAAAATTTTGCGGTGGCATATGTTGTGTACTGCTCATACTCTTTCTCCTATGTTTACAAAAAAACAGTGCCATCAACTGGACTTATGTGAATGGCACTGCACGTTGTTTACTTTATACTTTCAAAAACCACCGCATTCTAATTTTTTATTTTTTTCTGGTCAATAAAAAAACGCCCCATGCGGGGCGTATATTTTTTTAGAACATAAATCTGATACCGATATCACCACCAAAGTTATGCAACCCTGATTGAATATCGACATAGGTATAACGCGCAGCCAAATCAACTGCAAAACGTTCCATATCAAACGTTACACCCAATGTACCCATCGCAGAAAAACGCGTTTTGCTTTCACTATGACGCGGCACCAGATCCCCATGACGTTTAACATCTGTCATTGCAATACCGGCACCGATACCCGCGAATGGGCGAACAATTTTATAACCGCCGAATTCCCAATAAGAATTCCACAACAAGGTTTGCATTTTGGCTTCTACATCAATACCACCAATACCTGCACCAAAGTTTTCAGCATCAGACAATTTGCCAAAATATGTCCATTCGATTTCAGAACGAACAGTATCACAAACTTCCAAACCTAACGCTGCACGACCCTGGAAGATATAATCTGTCATAGATTCTTTATTGCCATCATACTTATAATTCAAATTAGAATAACTCATACCTCCTCTCAGGCCAATATATGGGTCCAGACCCCACATCTGCCAGCTGCTGCCCTGGTCTGGGTGATTAATACCTGCGAATGCAGGACATGCAATCAGCACTGCCAGTGTTGATATTGCTAACTTTTTCATTTCTTCTCCTTTTTGTGTTTTTGTTTATGTAAAAGTTTAATGTAAACAATATAATTCTATCAGGTCTTTTTTAAGATTTACATAGGTATGAATCCCTGATGTATACGGCAGGAATCCTGTCTTACAGCGAATCCAACCAATCAACCACAACACAAAATAAAAAAGGCCACATTCGTGACCTTTTTATTTTGGTGGACGCGCAGGGACTCGAACCCTGGACCCACTGATTAAGAGTCAGTTGCTCTACCAACTGAGCTACGCATCCAGAACTGCTTTTATTCACAGACGGGGCTAATTATAGACAATTTTCTGATAAATGCAAGTTTTTTAAACTTTTTCTATCACGAAAAATATGGTATAATATTCCCAAATCAGACAAACATAAAAAATGAAAAAATTTATTCCCATTTTTACCTTCATTATAACGATTGCAACGACAGCCGTTGCGAACCAGCCTGAACTATACATCGCGTTACAGAATGCGCGCACAGCATGTATACCTGTCTTTGACAAAATATCCGCATTAAAAACAGGGACCGTCACTAATACTGTGGTCACAGGCGTCGGAACGGTTGCGGGCGGTGCAGCACTATATTTCGGTATCAGCAAATCTAAAATTGATGAACAGGTCGACGAACTAGAAAAACGTTTAAACAACATTGAAAACATGAGTGATGAAGAATTCATCAGACTGTTAAAGGATATGGCCGCGGCCGAAGATGCAATCAAAGAATATAACTCTATCTGCGCTCAAAAAAAATCATTAACAGAAAAGTCAAAACAATACGGCAATCTGCGCACCGGCTTAATGGCGACAAACACTGCAACGGCGGTTGCTGGCACCGTATTGGCGAACAGCAATAAAAACAAATCAACCGACCTGTCTGAAATAATAAATGAATGTTTGACTGCAACAAGGGCGCTGACACCATTTATGGGCCAAGCCATGGTTTCACACGATAATGAAACATACACAAAATTAAAAAAAATAATTGATACATGTTCCGAATTAAACCCCGACGACGTTAAAAGCCTGACCAGCAAGAACAAAACATCTATGATTTCATCGGCAATCAACATTGGCACCGGCACCGTCGGCACAATAACATCAGCGATGGCGAACAGTGAAAACGTCCGCAAAAACAACACAGATTCTGGGAAAAGCAAAGAAAAAAATCTGAACACAACTGCAAACATATTCGCTGGCTTATCAACAGGCGCTTCTGGGGTTGCGACTGTATTCAACGCAATGGCATACGGCGACACAAAAGACATACAAACAATTGCCCAAAACTGTAAAAAGGCCCTGGAACAATGAAACATATAGCATTTGCATTTTTATTAATTTTAATACCTGTATCTTCTTGGGCGGGATATGGTGGCAATATCGGCACCAGCGACAACCGCAGATATAGTTCATTAGACGATCCAGAATACTGGGGCGTCGTTCGATTTGACATCGGTGGCAGCGCCTGCACCGGTGGCTTTGTTGCCGAAGATATCGTAATAACTAATCAACACTGCGCCGTTCACTGCACGCAAAACTCATGCTCTATTGATTTTTTTGACGGCACAAAAATGCATACTGGCGTAAAAGTAAAACTTATGGCCACACCAAAATCATCATCAACATTCAGCGGACAAGATTGGGCCTTCTTTCGTTCAGATGTAAAAAATCCCCATTTTAAATCCGTTGCCACACAAACAACAACTGGCCGCGTATCACGTGGTGGATTTGGCGCACTACGCATAATATCAAACAGCGAAATACCCCACCTAAAACGAACCATGGCAGAAACGACCAAGAAACACGGCGCCGCATGCAAACGCAAGGGCGCACAACAATATGTCGAATGCATAAACAAACATCTTAACCAGGCATTAAAGGCCCAAGGATTGGAACCATTATTAGAAGATAACGACAAGTTTAAGGTACAAACTTGCAACATTCTACGCAAACACCCAGAATCAAAAAAAATGGTACAAACAAATTGCGATTCTGCAGGTGGCGATTCTGGCGCACCATTATTACGCGGCAACACACTTGTTGCATTAAACAATTCTGGGCCACAAAATATTCTAAATAAAAACAACAACGTTGGTGCAAACGCATTAAACACTAATAATTTTTATGCAATTCTAAAAAAGTTGATACAATCTTCACCAGTTCAGCCAACCCCAACAGAATCAACACCTGTTCAAACAACACCAACAGAACCAACACCTGTTCAAGCAACACCAACAGAACCGGTTCAAGCAACAACTACTGAACCAGAACCAATCCAAACAGAACCAGAACCAATTCAAACAGAACCAGATCCCCAAACCATGCTGTTAGAATATATGAGTAATTTTCAATGCGAAGAATAAAAATCGCACCGTGGACGCAGCTTTATTTGTTTGATATCCTCAACATTATAGGCGCCGGCCAATATCATGACACGTGCCAAGTCCGCCTTTAAATAATCAAACAACGACACAACACCCTGACTGCCCCCCAATGCCAACGCATATATCACAGGGCGACCAATTGCAACAACATCTGCGCCACTGGCAATTGCTTTGAATACATGCTGACCGCGACGAATTCCACTATCAAAAATAATCGGCACACGTTTATTTACACGCTTTGCAATTTCTGGCAAAACCTCAAACGACGACGGCGCGCCGTCCAATTGCCGTCCACCATGATTAGACACCCATATCGCATCCGCACCCGCCCAAATTGCAACATCTGCATCATCAGGATGCTGTATTCCCTTTACAATGACAGGCAACTTTGTCATCGCCTTGACCCGCATAACATCATATGGTGTCAATTCGTTTTGCGCAGCAGAAAATATCGTATTTATCCCCTGCCCCTTGGTCTTAATACTTTTTTTGGCGACATTTGGTAATTCCAGCGGAAACTTGAAATCGTTTCGCGCATCAGACGTCCGATTCCCCCCAACCGGCGCATCAACAGTCAATATAATTGCACGGTACCCCAATTTTTCTGCCTGTTTTATAATCTTCTTATTAAATTCATCATCTTTACTAAGATATAATTGAAACCATTGTGGCGCGCCTTGCCCTGCCTGGGCAATTTCTGCCAATGTTGAACTGGCATAATTACTAACCGACATAATTGTGCCACTTTCTGCCACGCCACGGGCAGTACCGGCCTCGGCCGATATATGCGCCAACCCATGTGCCGCCGCAGGTGCCACAATCACAGGCAACGCAATATCTGTGCCTAATATCGACGTACGCAAATCAGGTTCTGCAACCCCCATTAAAACACGCGGATAAATATCCACCATATCAAATGCAGATTCGTTTCGTTCCATTGTTTGTTCTGTTTCTGCACCACCACGAATATAACCAAAACCACCAACCGGAATAATCACAGCGGCCTGTTTTTCCAAATCATCAACATCATAAATTTTAATTTTTTCATCACGCACAGACGCCTGATACTCCGCCCCTGGAATTATTGGGCGATTAAAATGCACAACCAACCAAACAATTAATAAAACCGCTAAAATCGAACATAAAATAATTATAAAATTCTTCATTTAACAACTCCTTTTATGCATTAGTCTAACACACACAAAACAAAAATCTGATTTGACACTATTCACAAAAAAGAAACGCCGTATACACGACGTTTCCCATATTTTTTTTAAACAACAGATTAATTATGCCCCTGTCCAAAACCTGTGATAAATTTCAGACGTTGGATTTCTTCTGCCGTCAACGGACGCTTTTGCGCAATTTTTTTCAAACGCAAATATTCGTCATACTTTGGCTGTTCCCTGTCCAACCAACGATCACGTGCATCCGATCCTTTTTTCTTCAAGATTTCTGCCGCCTGACCAAACTTTTTATCCTTGCGCTTATGCACAACGGGTCCTTTACGCGGATCTTGCGTCACACGTAAAACACCACCCGAATGATCATTCGCCGTTGAAACATTCATCGCCTCTTGAAAGTTCTGCAATGTCATACCATGAATATCTGCATTAGATTTCCAAATATCCTGACGCGTTTCATTTATTGCATTCCCTTCGGCAGTTTTCAGTTCCTTGCCCTTTTTAATACCTGCGGCATTTATGCGACTATCTAGGCTCTCATAGAAATTAGACATTCTATCCCACATATATTGCTTAAAGCCACGCGCTTGAACCTCTGGCTTTTCATCAGCAAAGTCTGCACGCACCATATCGGCATACGCACGCATCGTTGCCTCGCTTGGGGTTGCGCTACGTCCATGAATGATTTTATATTCATCCAACAACAAATCATCGATTTCTTGATCATCATCTTCCTTTGGATCTGGCTTTGGTGGCACAGGTGGTACCGGTGGTTTCGGTGGTACTGGTGGCACTGGGGTCGGGTCAATATATGTTTTCTTGCGATACTCAATAATTCTATCCGCCTTGGCACCAATTCTATCTTTTAAAATATCTATATCTGCAACCGTACGCGGATAATGCACGCCATACATTCCCATTGTCCACGGCACATCGACCGGTGTAAATGATTCAATATCATACGGGACTTCATTAACAGTCGTCACAGTCTCTGTTGTAAATACATTTTCACCGTCAGCGTAAGTATTAAATACAGGCGTACCATTTCTATCAACTGTATTCTGGTCTAAGACACCATCATAGTGCGGTGCATCACCGTGACTGACGACGCCGACCTCGTTCGTTGCAGAAATCATTCCATCCATACGCATTGCCAAATCAATTGCACGCGGGTCAACCTGTCCACCTGCGAACATATTTTTAACAATATTGCCATCTGATGGTGAAAATCCGTGCTCTGACAACCAGACATCTGTATTGATTACGTTATAATTTCCATGTGCATAACGAATTCCACCACCATCAACATGGGTTGCATGGTTGCTTGGGACGATATTCCCTGCATCTGCATTAATCATAATTGCACGATACGGGTCAATATTTGTCCCATGTTCTGCATTATATGCATTAATCATATCCACACGTTCCTGCAACAGCTGCGGATCATCGGCATACCAATACTTACATATACGCTCTGCATTATCTAAGGCATCTTGGGTATATACAGTATGTTGTTCCGTTGATTCTACATGTCTAACACCCTGTTCAACATGTTTGTTTTGGAATATTTCATTATTGGGATTTGCCTCATTAAATGCCTGAATCCCCGCATTTGCAGTCGCGCGGCCTGCGAAACCGCCACCAACGACCGCAACAATATTTGCCAATGACCATGCAATGGCCTCTTTCTTTTTCATTCCGGATGCGACGCCATCTTTATACATCTGCACCGCATTACTGCCCGACCCCAACGCCAGCGCACCATACCCGCACGCCATTGCAGCCATCGGCATTGCCGCTGCCCCAAAAACCAAACCAACCGCGGCCAAACCAGATGTGCCAAGCGTTGTCAGCATTTGCTTGTCTTTCAGCATCGTCTTAACATCAGATGGTTTACCTGCTGCTTCTTGTGCTTTTTTCCATTTATAAATCTGATAGGCAGAAATTCCAATCGCTGCAACAACACCAACTGCGGCAACACCGACCGCCAAACTAACACCTGCCATAGTCGCCGCCGCAGTTGCAACAACTGTCAAAGCCGCACTATACAAAAACGCACTGCCAAAACCCTTTAATATACGCGTAAAGAATTCTATACGCTTTTTGCGCTTATCAACGTTACTTTTTTCAACACGATCCTTGGCGCGTTTATCAATATCAGAAATTGGTTTAAACGCCTTGCTGAAAAAGTTTCCAATCTTTTTAGCGCCCTTACCCAACTTTGACTTTATTCGTCCCAAGAACCCAGCAGTCTTATTAACCTGCTGGTCCATTGCGGCTTCATAACCGTTATCTGAAATTTCACCGCCTTCCTGACCTAACTTGGCAACAAAATCATTCAAATATTTTTGGTCTGTAAACTGTTCTGGATTTTCCAAGGCACCCTGAACAACCTTATCTGCAGTATCAATTTCAAACAGTTTAAATGGTATGCGATCATTCAATTCTTGTTCCAAAGTGTCGTCTTCAATTTTAGAATCAACATCGCCAACATTTTGCATCACAACATCGTGACGTGCCAAATCAATTACGCGTGCCAGACGCCCATCTGGATTTAATTTACCACCATCAACATAGTCAATTGTTTCTTTACCCTTTGAATCCAAGAACTGTGGGATTGGGTTATTATCTTTATCCAAGAATTTATATTTCTGCGCCAACTTTAACACATCTTCTGACACGTTTGCCTTGCCAACGCGCGCATACAAATCATCCCAGCGCTTTGACAGTTTCGCGGCATCTTCTGGCTCTAATTTTCCCAAACGCCATTGTTCATCATATTCTGTTATCAGTTTTTCCAATGCCGCCTTGTTTTCATCAATCAGTTGAATTTTTGGTGCATCTTTTTGTTCGTCCAAATCTGCACGACGTGTATCCAACATAAAATTATATCCATCATACACATCTGCAATATTTGTTGTATCAACATAATAATAACCAACTTGATCTTTCAGTTGTGACGACAACAAATCCATACGTTGCGACAATTTTGCCAGTCGTGTTCGCAATACATTTTCATCACCTGCCCCATCTTCAATTTTCTTTTTAGTCCCCAGATATGCATTTGCCAATGTTTTTGGTGGCACATATTCAAACAGTTCTTCGTTATTGATAATTTTATCAACAAAGCGTTCCGAAAAATCAATCTGTTGTGACTCTGTTAATTCTGGCACCGAATTCAATACTTCTATTGTTTCAGCAACAGATGACTTATTGTGTTCATCTTGGGTAATCAACCCCATATCCAGATACACATCTGCTGCGATACGATCCATCTCATACTGATTCATATCAGAATTTGGGCTGCGCTGTCTCAAACGTTCAATTTCTTCAACAAATTCCCGCTTTTCATAGTCATCGACATCATTATTCCCCTCGTCATTTTCAACACCACGTTCATCCAATGACGCCCACAAACGCGCTATTGCCTCAGACGCTTCTGGGATTAATTCTTCACTACCTTCCTTGGTCCCAAACAGCTTAACAAAATCGCAAAATGTATCGTTTGCCTCAGTGGTCCCATCTAATTGCACTTCGCCTTGGGCATATTTGGCAATCAATTCCACCTGCTTTTTATGCCAATTTTTAGTTTGTTCCGCTTCTTTCCCAAATTGCGCAACAATTTTTGGCCACTGCGACATCCGCTTACGCATTGTTTCTACTGTAAGATTTTGTGCCATTTACTTTCTCCTTTTTCATTTCTTTAGGTACGTCGTTGGGTTATACGCACGCGTCCCCTTGCGGATTTCAAAATGCAACTGTGGCGTATCCACCTTGCCTGTTTTTCCAACCGTACCAATTTTTTGTCCGACATTTACACGCACACCACGTCGCACAGACATAGAATCCATATGCGCATAAACCGTCATAAATCCATCAGAATGCTGAATAATAATCAGATTCCCCATACCCTTTACTTCGTTCCCTGCATACGCAACGACACCATTTTCTGCTGCCTTGACCGCCGTACCGCGCGTTGCCGAAATATTTATACCATCATTAAACAAACCATTCGACTTTGCACCATAGTTCGATAAAATTTTACCACGAACCGGCCACGTAAATTTTGCAGATGACCGTTTTGTAATTTTCGGCAACTTCTTTGTCGGGTCAGACGAAATCTTTTTTGTTTCTTGCTTTTGTACTTTTTTATTTTCTACAACTTTTACACTTTTCTTATCAACAGGCTTTTTTTCTGTTGTTTTAACCGTTGTATTTTTTGCAACAACTGTCGAACCAACCTTTGGTGTTTCTTTTTTTACCACCAGCGTTGTTTTTGCAGGAACAGATACCGATTTTGTTTCCGCCTTTGCAACACTTGTTGGCGTTACCGTTGCCAAATTTGGCACACGAACCTTTTGCCCAACAGACAAAGCGAACGGCGCGCGCAAATCATTCATCAACGCCAAATCATTCACCGGCACGGAATATTTACGCGACAACGAATACAACGTGTCACCTGGCGCGACAACGATTTCTTGAACTGGCACACGCGTAACCGTTTGAACACCTGCACTTGGCTTATTAACCGTCAAAACATCTGGTTTTACTGCTGGGATTTCGCCCGCGATACGCAACTGCTGTCCAATCGCCAAGGCATACGGTGCAGACAAACTGTTCAAGCGCGCCAAATCTTCAACAGTTGTATTATTTTCCTTTGCCAGTTTATACAATGTATCACCTGCTTTGACGACCAAAATATTTTCTTTTGGCTGAACATTTGCATTGCCATACATTGGCACAACCAGATAGTCATCTTCTGGCCCAATATCCTCTTGCGGTTCTGCGACAACAATTTCTGACCCTGCATCAATCATACTCTCTTCATTCTGGGGTGGCACAACATAATCATCAATTGACGCATACATAACATATTCATCGTTTGTATCCGTACCATACAGTTCGGGTGACGCATAGACACCATAGTCAGTCACCGCTGAATTATAAATTTCCGGTTGTGCGTATGGATCCGCCAACAATGCAGGATATCTATCACTAATAAAATCCCCCACAGAATCTGGCAAAGATGAAATTTTCGGTTGCAAATCACACGCAGTTTGCGTAAACAAAACACCTGTAAAAATCAGAATGATTTTTTTCACATATAAATTATATCACAAAATGCATACTGAAACCAAACACTTTTACGCGTTATCACGTCGCATAAACAATATACTAATTTCAAACAAAGCCCACATTGGCAACGCCAACAATATTTGTGACACAACATCTGGTGGCGTTAATATCGCCGCCACAATGACAATCCCAATTATCGCATACCGACGCATACGCACAACCGCACGACGCGGCAATACACCAATACGGTTTAATAAAACCAAAACCAACGGCAATTGAAACGCAATACCAAAAACTTTCAACAGTCCAATTGCAAACGTTAAATAATCACGTACTGCTGGCAACAAAACCGCCGGCACAGGCGACGTCTGATTTAATTCAACAAAAAATTTAAATGCGATTGGGAACAAAACATAAAATGCAAATCCCGCCCCAACCAAAAACAATAACGGCGACAAAATCAAAAGAGGCCAAATAAATCTGCGTTCATTTTTCTTTAACCCAGGTGCAACAAACGCCCAAACATGCCACAGCAATGCCGGCAGTGTGACAATCAAGGAAAACAATGTCGCCAATGAAAACTGAATCATCAATCCATCTGCCAGACCTGTATACAACAATGTCCCGTCTGGCCAAACATCCAACAATGGCGCGGTAAAAAATTCCTGTAAGTATGGTGCGACATACCAACCACCAACAAACGCAACTGCAAAAATCAACGCCACCCACAACACACGACGACGCAATTCTGAAAAATGCTGCATCAGTGTCATTTTTTTCATTTTGACACCTTTTTCTTTGATGTTTTTCTTACAGTTTTTTTCTTTGGCAATACTGTTGAAAAGCCATCTAACACGTCATCTGTTGTTGTTTTAATAATATCATCTATTGGCTTTTCCAAATCAATTTGCTGCTTTACACTTTCAGTGACATCTGTGATTTTCCACATAATACGACGAATATAATTCACTGCACGCGCCAAAAAACGCGCAACATCTGGCCACATACGCGCCGGAATAACCAACACCGCAACCAACAATATGACAAAAAATTCAGCCCAACTTATCCCAAACATTTTTAATCGTAATAATCATCACCACCGCTGGTGCTAACCGTTTTGTGTCTTTGAATTTGAAAGAAATCTTTACCAAACTTTGTTTTTTCTTTTAGTCCACGAAATGCAACATCTGTGGTCGCACCCGTTGCGTCAACAACCGTCCACGAATTTAATTTTATTGGTTTTTTATCGAACACAACCGTCATATTGCCCAAGCCTTCTTGTCCACGCAAATTCATCTTTAACGCGAATGAATTTTTATAATCAACCGTTTCAACCACATTAATATCAGCATTTACCAGATCAACATTTTTACGAATTAAAATGCCGGCCGGCGTACTGGTCAAAGGTACCGTTGTAATTTGATCAAGTGACTTATCAAAGAAATACAAATCTTGACCATCTGAAATTAACTGTATCGGCATATTGTCATAGTCCAAACGCACACGCCCTGGACGCAACATTGAAAAATCACCTGCCTGTTGATTTCCATTTGCAGTCTGAACGAATGTCCCTGTTAACCCCGTAATTGAATTCAGATATTTTTCTGCATTGCTGACCAACTTTGTATCCACAGCTGCATTTGCATTTGCACAAACAACAGCAGCGAACAAGGCGACAAAAATTTTTCTCATCATTTTAACTCCTCCTTAAACAAATCCAAGATGCGCGCACGTACATTTTCCAAACTATCACGCACAACTGCACCGGCGGCACGTTCATGCCCACCGCCACCCAACGCAACGGCAACATGGTCAATCGGCTTTCTGCGACTGCGAATCGAAACACCAATTTGTTCTGGTTTTTGTTCTTTTAACAAGACGATATAATCAACACCCTGTATCTGCCCCAACAAACTTAATACCATTTCGCCACGCCCATCCAGATTTTTATAATCTTTTTTCACAATCGTTGCCAATGCCAAACGCCCATGATAAAAGAATTCTGCATTGCCGGCAGTACGCGCCTCTAATTGAACGGCCTTGCGCGGTTTATTATTCATCGATTCAATCAACCCACGAATATTAACCCCACCATCAACCAAGTCCGCCATAATACGCAACGCATCACCCGTACGCACAAATTTGAAATTACCTGTATCTGTCAGAATACCCAGTGCCAACAAATCTGCCACATCGGCATCCATTTTCAAATTTCCCATGCGCATAATTTTATACACCAGTACCGCTGTCGCAGGCGCCTTATCATCATTTAAACACAAATCGCCAATTGTATTTTCATTAATATGGTGGTCAATTTCTATAACAAACTGTGCCTTGTCCAGAATTGTTTTTGGGCCACCGATATTCACCAAACTGCCATAATCCATAACAATTGCCAAGTCGAACGATTGCGACAAATCAATACGTTCATAAAATTTAATACGCGTTCTAAGTGGTATTAAATCCAAACAATCAGGAATATTTCCGTCATACACACAGACAGGCCGCACACCAAAATTTTCTTCTATTAAATGCGCCAACGCCAACACACTGCATAACGAATCGCCATCCGGGTTTTTATGTCCCATAATTACAATTGACTTTGCGCTTTTTACACGATTAAAAAATTCATTTATATTCTGTTCCATAACTTTATCATCACTTTATACGACCATATCTTCCAAAAAGAATTGTGCGCTAACACGGCCGTTATATTCATTTTCTTTTAATCTGCCCAACATTGTTATTTTAGTATTTGTATTCGCATCGTCTAGTAAAAAATCACCAACCGGCGTACCCACCAAATTAAACCCAACAAAAGATAACTGGTTTCCACTGCTGGTTGTAATTGCGCCACGCAGATGCGAACCATTACCCATCGTTGTTGCAAATTTTAAAACACCGCCATGCAAAACCAATGTTGGTTCTGGATTTCCCTGACCAAACGGTTCCAATGCCGCCAAACGTTTTACAAGACGCATATTCGCACCACCTGCATCCATTTCTGCATCAACGGTCACCTCTGGTGCAGGAACCGAACCATTTAATTGTTGCGCGACGGCCTGTTCCAAGAATTTACAAAACGCATCTTCATTTTCCGCTGGCAACGAAAATCCAGCGGCGGCGGCATGTCCGCCCCCCTCAGACAAGATTCCTTGGGCCAATGCATCATGAACAATTTTACCTAAATCAACACCGGCAATCGAACGGCCAGATCCGTTAATAACACCATCTGCCTTGGTTGCGACACATGACGGCAGGTTATATGTATCCTTCAAACGTCCTGCGATAATCCCCATAACACCGCCATGCCAATTTTCACCACAGACAAACAAACTGCACCGACCAGACGCACAACATTTTTCTGCCATTTCCGTTGCACGCAACATAATCGCATTTTGAATATCGATTCGGTCCTGGTTCATTTTATGCAGTTTTTCTGCCAAATCATGGGCAATCAACGGATTATCCGTCAGCAACAAATCCAGCGCAGGCAACGCAGAATCCAAACGTCCTGCGGCATTCAATCGTGGTCCCAACGCAAAGCCTGCTGCATACACAGACGGCTTTTTAATTCCGGCCAAATCCATCAACACACGCAGCCCCAGGTTCTGACGTAATCCCAAAACTTTCAAACCCGTTGAAACAAACGCACGATTTAACCCAACCAGTGGCATTGTATCGCAAATTGTTCCCAACGCGACCAAATCCATATTGTTCATCAGCGCAGAATTATCCAAACCCAACCCACGCGATTTTAATTCACGATTAACCGCAACAATGGTTAAAAATGCAACGCCAACACCCGCCAAATAAGACAATCCCGACGTATCGCCTGGTTGTTTCGGATTAACAATTGCGTCTGCATCTGGCAATACAGCATCCGGCGAATGGTGATCAGTCACAACAACCTGCAACCCGCGTCCGCGTGCGTATACAACCTCTTCCACGCCACTAATACCACAATCAACCGTAATCAGCAGATTTGCGCCACGCTGAACAATTTCTTCTATTGCGTCATTGTTTAAACCATAACCTTCACCTTCACGCGTAGGCAAATGCCACACAACATCCACCCCTAATTCGCGCAGGTATTTTACAAACACCGCGGTTGACGTAATTCCATCAACATCATAATCACCATATATTGCGATTTTTTTCTTTGCCACAATTGCATCTGCAATAATTTTTGACGCACAATCCATACCACGCAAAACAAACGGATCAGGCATGTATTCTTTGATACTGGGATTAATAAATTTTTTTATATCCGCATCCGTTTCAACACCACGACCCGCCAATATATTTTTTAGCAAGTCATCCGATTTATCAAAACTATCATGCGCCACCACCCATGCCTTTCCCAGCATGGACTTCTCTACTATCTTTCTCAACTTCTACTCTTTTTTTATTATCAAGAGTATTATAATCGAAAATTATTCAAATAGCAATGGCAGTATACTATCAAGAATTTTTCCCGTTGTCGGCACCGCATTCCATGCCGCCGTACGCCATCCCCACGATTCCTTTGTTCCCTGGGGTTCATCTAAAACAACCAAAATAGTATACTGTGGTGCACGTGCTGGGAACACACCAACGAACGCGGTCACATTACGTTTATTATCAATTTTTCCATTTGTATATTTTTCTGCGGTTGATGTTTTACCCCCGATTTCAATACCCGCGACACGCGCCTTTTTACCACTGGTTTCTTCGGCAACGCGCAACATAATTGGGCGCAATTTTGCAGATATCTCGTCTGCCAAGACACGTTCACCACGCACAACACCAACACTTCTTTTTTGCAAGGTTGGATAAATATAAATTCCACCATTCGTCACCGCATTTACCGCCAACATCAGATGCATTGGCGTCACGGCATACCCCTGACCAAACGCGACTGTTGCACGTTCAACAGGCCCCCATTTTCGTTGTGGAATACTATTTTCTGTACGTCCAAATTCCAGGTTTAATGCCTTGTCCATATGCAACCGTTCAAAGAATTCTTTCTGTGCCCCATCCGGCAATTCCAACGCAATCTGCGCACTGCCCACGTTACAAGAATGCATCATAATTTCTTCGACGTTGATACTGGGGCGTGGCGGTTTAAAACTGCGAATATCCTTGATATACTTTGCGACCCGGCCATGTTTATCGTATATTGGGAATGGTTTTGCGACATAATATTCTTTGGTTGGTTCGATACCATTTTCCAACGCCAAGGCAGTATTAAATATCTTAAAGATAGACCCCAATTCAAACACACTGCGCATTGGTTTAAACAACCTGTTCTGCACAGGGTCTGCGCGCAAATTTTCGGGATCATAATCCGGCAAAGACACCATCGCAATAATTTCACCAGTACGTGAATTCATCAACATAACCATCGCTGCCTTGGTGCTATATTTTTGCATCGCATATGACAATTGTTCATAGAACACCGCCTGGATTCGCGAATCAACAGACAAACGCAACGGATCTTTATTTTCCGTCAAGTAATCATCATACACACGTTCCGCACCTTCCAGTCCATGCCCATCTTCACCAACGAAACCAACAACATGTGCGAACAATCTGCGTTTTGGATATTTTCTTGTTTGTATTTTTTCGATTTCCAAACCCTCTAATTTTGCATCACGGATTATTTTACGTTGTGCATCACTTGCATATTTCTTCAATCTAATAAAATGCTTTGACGAATTAACCAGCTCTATCGCATCTGCCAGCGAATATTCATACGGTAACGCCTCATGAATTTTTTGTGCAACCGCATCC
>JAFTTY010000032.1 GCA_017466525.1 Alphaproteobacteria bacterium | reverse complement strand
GTTTAGACGGGGCGAAGAACCCGCACGGGTTCGGAACGCCAGTTGACGAGAACAAGCCTTGCGCCGTTCGAGTCTTACGTAGTGAAAGGGGCCCATAAAGCGATAGCGAATATGGGAATATACAGCCCCAGGGTCCCGCCAGTATTTACACCGTCGTCAGACGGTGTTTTTCTTTTGTTTAGACGGGGCGAAGAACCCGCACGGGTTCGGAACGCCAGTTGACGAGAACAAGCCTTGCGCCGTTCGAGTCTTACGTAGTGAAAGGGGCCCATAAAGCGATAGCGAATATGGGAATATACAACCCCGGGGTCCCGCCAGTATTTACACCGTCGTCAGACGGTGTTTTTCTTTTATTTAGCCCCCATGTATCAATAATTTCCAATTATACGAACAGTCCATCGCGACACATTTTCGTATACACTGGGTGCACCAGTCCAAACATGTATATTAATTGTTTGGGACTGATATCACACAAAATATCGAACGTGTGCGAAATGCCATTGCGGACTGTTTTTATAGTGCTGCTGGGTAATTTATCGCGCCCGATACAAGATGACAAATACACAAAACATTCGTCATTGTCGCCTAAATATTTTAATGCCAAATATCGCGCATATAAATTCAGTGTTAAATCAGATTTGCTGCCGTCTTTGGTCCACGGGGAACCGCCACCAATTGGCGCGGCAGTCGAATAGAAATCACACGCTAATTTTCTGCCTGTGATTCCACAGTCTGCAATTGAAGAATGATATTTGTAAATCCCTGTACCATTAACAATAATATTTTTCGGTTTTTGTCCCAATGCATCAACTATCAGATTTGTGATGTCTTGATTTTGCAACATCGGCACCGCAACAATTGCGGTTTCGACTTTATTATTTTCATCCAGTGTGATTTGTGTTTTTATGTCCAGACCCAATTTATCAGATGTGCGTGCAAAATCATAAATCGTACGATTTAATTTTCGCGCCAGATACAGTTCTTGGTTTATGTGCCCCGCACCCTGACAGGCATAGCCAACAAAAACACCCTGGTCGCCCCAGCCAGTATTATTTATAACACCACAGTTTATATCTGGTGATTGAATGCCAACCAAATTAATTACATGAATTTGATTTATATCGATTGCGTATTTGCCCCAAATTTGCGCGTATCGTTCGTCATAGCCAATTTCGCGCAATGCTTGTTTAACATATGTGTTTGCATCAGAAATATTGACGTGTCCTGTTATTTCGCCCCCCAGAATGACTGTATTGTCTTTTACCATAACCTCTACCGCGTATTTAACGCTTGGGTCAACCTCAATCATTCTGTCTAAAATATAAGAAGAAATATAATCAGAAATCTTATCTGGGTGTCCCAAAGACACCGCTTCTGCAGTTTTAAGCATAAAAAGCCTCCTTGTTTAGTCCATTAACGCAGGACAAGTTAGGATGTAAATCCGCGTCGTTGTGGCACCATTACCACAACACATGTACATAGTATCATCAGACAATGAAAATCGCAACAAAAATTCACCGGTCTTTTTTCTTGTTTATTATTAAAAAATATCATTTATAATTTTCATATACGAATCATTCAACGAAAGGAGTAAAATATGAAATTTTAAATGATTGCTGCGGGAATCTGCGCATTAACACTGGCGGCGTGTGGTGACAACGCACAATATCCAGAAATGTTAAAGGGCGCAAAATTTGTGTCTGCCCAACCAGGTGTTGATATTACATTGGCGTTTGATCCGGTTGAAATGCGTGTAAATGGCAAGGTTGTAAACCTGTACAACGGTCCATACATGGCGGACGGCGACAAAATAAACTTTGGCGAAATCGTCACCACAATGATGATGGGCGAACCGGAGGCAATGGAAACAGAACAAGAATATATGCAGTTTATCCCAACGGTTGAAAAATACGAACTGTCTGATGGCAAACTGACATTGATTGCGACGGACGGCAAAGAAATAATCTTTACCCAGGTTGACGCATTGCCGGGCGAAGCACCCACTACAGAAAATGTAGAGGTTGTCACAGAAACGGTCACGGAATAAAATCGTTGATATTTACTTGACAATTAAATAAACAACATGTATAATTTGCCGGCGTTCAGGTATGAACACGGCAGTTTTGGCCCCATCGTCTAGAGGCCTAGGACACCGCCCTTTCAAGGCGAGAACACCGGTTCGAATCCGGTTGGGGCTGCCAAAAATCAAAACCACCTTTGGGTGGTTTTTATTTTTGTTAAAGCAGACCCAACCGGATGCGTCAGAGTGCCACCATTGGTGCGCATGCACCATATGAAAACGCAGTTTTCGTGGGCATCGCCCACAGGCACGCATGGCGAATACGAGAATACACAATTAGAAAAATCTTAAAAAATCGACCGAGTGAGATTTTTTTGATTTTAATTATTGTGTATCGAGGCGCGATGTTGGGGCTGCCAAAAATCAAAACCACCTTTGGGTGGTTTTTTTGTTGAAATTTCAATGTTTCTGTGGGTTCGTAAATCGGGTATCAAAAACCACCACTATTTTACCAATTTACGAACTTTTTTCAT
Organism: Alphaproteobacteria bacterium; assembly: GCA_017466525.1. Taxonomy (GTDB): domain Bacteria; phylum Pseudomonadota; class Alphaproteobacteria; order Rs-D84; family Rs-D84; genus Enterousia. The sequence continues at coordinate 37,646 of JAFTTY010000032.1, read as the reverse complement.
GTGTTTGTATTGATAATTTTTGGCATATGATATATAATTTATAGAGAATATAATGGAGATATATAAATGATTTATTGCACTGAAAACGATATTGTAATTAGAGATTTGGTTGAAAATGATGCAGAAATAATTGCGCACGAAGAACAGTTGCAGGGTTTGCTTGATAAAAAACCAGAAAGATATTTTCTCAGATTAAAAGATGTGGCTGACGGAAAGTGTATTGCATTAGTTGCAGAATACAAAGGGAATCCTGCTGGTTATATTAATGTTTACATGGATTCAAAATGGGGCGCATTTGGTAATAAAGGCTGGCCCGAAATAATCGATTTACGCGTTATTGAAAAATATCAAAAACATGGAATAGGTAATTTATTGACACAGGTTGCTGAAGAAATATCAAAAAAATATGCAGACACAGTTTATTTGGGAGTTGGTGTGAACAGTAATTATGGTTCTGCATTTAGGATGTATGTTAGACGTGGTTTTGTCCCAGATGGTACAGGTTTATGGCATAATGACGACCATTTGGAAAATTATACAAATATACAATATGATGATGAAACTATTATTTATATGTCAAAGAAATTATGATATTGTTCTAAAAATTCTTTAACTTCTTTCCCGAACCGCAATAAATTTTTGATTTCATCATCTCGCAAATTGTACAGATGGCCCTGCCAAGATGGACAAAGACCGTTTTGCCAGAATCTGACTGTTTCTACTTTTTATTCGTCGAAAACAGGCGCATATTGAAAGTTCCCCAAGTAATTAATGCGATACTAATTACAATTAAATACCAACGCAACCAATCATAGCCACCAAATACGCCGATATACATCAGACCTGTAAAACCAATCCAACGCCCGATAAACAATGCGAAATCGCGGAATACAAAGTATTCGATTCTGGTGTTGTGTGTCACACAACGGGATTTAGACAATCTATATATGCTGGTGTTATTAACCTGGTCCATAAACACAATGGCGGTGGCATAAATAAAATTATACAGTAAAAATGTGACAGGTGTTGTCCGGCATACGAACATCAGCATTGACAGCAATACTGCCACAATACATGCAAATAACGCGATACGATACGTCTTATTCTTGTGTATGTATCGCAACAGCCAACACGTCGCCACAGAACATAATGAAAATACAGTTGTCAATATCCCCAGGTTTAAATCTGTCTTGAACATATAAACAGTATACATTGTAATAACTGTTCCCAACAGACCTAATCCAAAGCCACGCAATATTTCCATAAAAAACATTTTGCGAATAATTGGGAAACGCGCCATACAACGGTAAAAACCAACAAAATCAATTGGGGTATTGCTGCGATGGCGACTGGGGGCCAGCAAGAAAACCAGTCCAACCTCTATAAATGTAAAAAACAACAATACATACGCCATTTCTGTATAAGACGCAGTGTCAATAAAGCAACCCAATACAACGGGCGCAACAATTTTAGCAAAATAACCAATCGCATTATTGGTTCCGACAAAACGTCCCATTTTTGAACTGGACACCTTGTCCGTGGTCATGGCATGGCGTGGCAGGTGATATAATGCCGCACTGATGCCATACAACAATCCCAATGGAATTACATACTGAACCGCGCGGTCGCCCAATATTATTATCGACAACAAAACAATTATTTTTGGCAATAAACTAAGCCCGAATGCAGCAACCTTGTTATGACGCTTTATCCAATTTGCGAATAAAAAGAATCCGGCGCACGTTGCAGAATATTCAAATAATTTATATGTGGATATCGATATAATTTCGTTCGATGACAAATGCATGATAAACGAAATAAAAAACGCCCCCAGAAACAAATCTGTAATGGTACGAAATACGCCAAAGGCTATCAACAAATATAAATCACGGGTTAGTTTTTTAGATGTCATATTAAACATATTCTGTTTGATAATACCATGTGTATGGTATCATAAAATTCCTATGGAATCAATTTGACATATGGCAAATATTGTGAATATAATTAAGGCATGAAAAAAATATTTATTGGTTTTATCGTATTATCTGTATTTGCACTGTCGGGATGCGGGGTTAAATCTGACCTGGCACGACCAGACCCATCATTCCCACGCAACTATCCTATTTATTAAAAAAGTCCCCAAACATGGGGATTTTTTTATTCATCAAGTGCCAATATAAAGATACCCAATTCATTTGCACGTTTTATGACCGCAGGCTTGTTCACGACAAAGCACGTCTTGGTATTTACAACGATTCCACGCAATTTTGCCGATGCGACCGCGTTTACTGTATCAACGCCAATCGCAGGAATATCAATGCGAAGATCCTGACCGGGCTTGGTCATCTTGGCAAATACACCACTGGATTTACGCTTTTTCGCACGCATGTCTACAACACGCTCTAACATTTTTGCGGTGCCTTCGGCAGCCTCTACCGCGATGACCTGTTTATCGACAACGACAGACGCACCAATATCGGCGATGCCGATTGTGTGCGAAACCTCAATCGCGCGTTCAATGTTTTTCTTGTCATCCGCAGATGGTTTTGCACGTGTTTGAACGCCCGCTGTTTCAAACGCCAGTTCTGGTGCCAAATCCTGGGCGGCAACAATTTCAAAACCTTGTTTTTCAAGAACAGTATTTAACGCAACAGCCATAGAATCATACCCCCGTTGATGCTTCATAATTTTTAACAATGTAAAAAACGTCCATAAATCAGGGCGCAAATCCGATAAATTCGGATGTCCCAACGACCCGACAAAAACCAAACGCCGAATTCCACGACGACGAAATTCACGTATTGCACGCCCTGCCCCACCAAGACGCACAACCATATCAGGTTCCAGACGCGGATCACAAAAATTTTTCAGTCCAACAATAAATACATCCCAGCCAGCACGACGCAACGCGTCACGTGTAAAAAACGGCAGATCCAGCGCACCTGCAACCAAGGCTATTTTTTTATCTGTATTTTTATTTTTCATGCCCATATGGTACGAATAAATCGGACTGGAATCAAGTCGCAATTTATGATAGAATTTTATTGATTATAAATAGGCAGGTAAAAAACATGAAAAAAATATCTTATTTGGGGATAATTATCGCCGTGTTTGGCACAACCGTCGCAGACGCAGCGTATAGTAATAGAAGATTTCAAGCAGAGGTTTTAGAGGGGTTGGACTATATCGGCGCGCGCGCAACAATTGACGAAACACCCGTCGCAGCACCGGGCGAACTGGGGCTGGAAGTTTATGAAACCGCAGACGCAGTTCAAACAGATGAAATCCAGATGTATGTTCCGACATCAATGTACGTTCGTATGGGTGGCGGATTGAACCTGGGGTTCGCAACCGACAAGGCACTGTTTAATGGCACAGAATACGAAGCGTCTGGCGGTTATACAGCACAAATTGGTTTGGGATGGAATCTGTCATCTTATGTTCGTACAGAAATCGATTTCCAAACGATGACCTTGAAATTTTCAGACCTGGATGACTATCAGGCAAATTATCAATCAATTGGCGGAATGCTGTATTTTGACCTGGCACGCAGATATGTACAAACAGGCGACGTAACGCGACGCAGAACATTCGTTCCATTTATCGGGGTTGGTGCCGGGGTTGGCGCATATGAATTCGAAGGCGCATCCGGGGCAAATGGCGTCGCAATAATCGCACCACGCGCGGTACTGGGGGCAAATATTATGCTGACAGACCTGTTGGGGATTGATATTGCATACCAATATCAGATGGTGATTGGCGATGGCTTTGGATGGGACGTACGCGACGGCGGCGTCGACAACATCAGCAATATTATGGCAACGATACGTTTTAACTTTTAAGTGACCAAGGGATAGATTTACATGAAAACAAAATTATTATTTGCAACATTATGTTTGGTACCGACAATCGCCGGCGCATCAATACCATATCGCGTTGAACAGGTTAAAACACCAACAGAATCTGTCAAATACGGCAAGGATTCTGAGGCATTGGCCCGCATGCGTCGTTTCTATATCGGGGGCGGATATAACTTTGCAATGTGGCAGAACTATACCGATGAAAATAATATTCATATCGCAGGCAAAAACACATCTGGGTTCGAAGGAATGTTGGGTTTGCGCGTATACGATACTTTTAGAATAGAAGCGAACTATCTGCGTACAGATGCGGAATGGAATACACTGTCTTTTACAGGCGATACAGTATTTCTGAATGCAATATTCGATGCGCGCATTGATAATATTTACAGATTGTTTCATACACAAATGCTGGTTCCATATGTTGGTATGGGCGCCGGATTGTCATGGAATTCCGCAAACGACGGCATAAAGATGGATAAAAAGATTTCGCCAGTTGTTGGCGCATTGGCCGGAATCAGCGTCGAATTCAATACTATATTTGCATTGGATTTTGGGTACAGATATTTCTATATGTTCAACCCAGAAATCGATGGCATTTCTGATTTCAATCCAACATCACATCAATTCCGTGCCGGCGCACGTATCAGTTTTTAATCATGAAAACATGTCCGTTCTTTGGTAAATGTGGTGGCTGTAAATACGATTTTACAGCCACTGATTATCATGATAAAAAAATCCAAGAATTAAATAAAATACCTGTGACAGATGATGCAATTTGGGTGGCACCAGGCCTGCGCAGACGTGCAGACTGTTGTTTTGCAAACGGCGAATTTGGATTCTTTGAACGTGGCACAAAAAACATTATACCGGTACGCAATTGTCCGAACTTAACGCCTGCATTAAATAACATTCTGCCAAAGATGGCGGAATTGCCGTGGTGCGGGGCGGGTTCTTGCCTGATAACAGAATGTGAAAATGGTATTGATGTTGCAATCAATGCGAACGTGCCGTATTTTACCCCGGAATTTCGTAACGCAATTATAAAAGCACCAATAATTCGCGCAACATGGAATAACAAAACAATCAAACAAACAGATGTCCCTTTAATAAAATTTGGGGAACATATTGTCGAATACCCATCAAACGCGTTTTTACAACCAAGCGTTTCAGGTGCCGACACATTGCGAAACATGGTCACAAATGCGGCGAACGGATTTAAACGCGTGGCTGATTTATTTTGCGGACTGGGCAATTTTACATTCGCACTGAACGCAGATGGATTTGACATTGTTGGCACGGGTGCAAAACGCGACCTGTTCAAAAAACCGATGACAACGGGGATGCTGAATCAATACGACTGTATCGTAATGGACCCACCGCGCGCGGGCGCATTGGCACAGTGCAAAGAAATAATAAACAGCAATGTAAAACGTGTGATTTACGTATCTTGCAACCCACAAACATTTATGCGCGACATGGAAATCTTGGTCCACGGCGGCTATAAAACAACAAAACTTGTCCCGGTTGACCAATTTGCAGGCAGCCAGCATTGGGAATTGTTCTGTATTTTTGATAAATAAAGTGGATTTTCTACTTTTTTTTGATTTTTTTGTATATACATACTTGACAAAATCTAAAAAATCACTATTATATATACGTACAAACTTTGGTTCCCCTGTCTGGGGCGGGCTGCCGAAATAATAAATAATGGCAAGTCGGGGCATTTTGGTTCGCCAAAATTGTCTGAATGTACATCGCGAATTTATCTTATCGCGGTGAACCAATCAAAACAAAAACGAAACAACAAAAAAACAAAATGACGTTGACGCAAGGTTCAGATGTTGAATTGCACGTTACGTTGGTTTGATTGCAAAGGAGTAAAACATGAAATTTAAATGGACATTTCCATATCTTTTGTTTGGGGCTTCTACATTGATTAGCAGCGGCTTGTTCGCACAACAACCAAACAAGGAACAGTTAAAAGCAAACGATAATTTATCAACCACAAAGGCGGATACTGCATTGTTGGCATATGCCAGTTCTATGACATATGACGCGGGCACAGAATACGCGTTTAATAATTTGTTCCTGGATGCCAAGGCAGAAAATCTGTGCTATACCTATACAAACAATGTCACAGATTCCCAATCACGTATCAAGGGCAAACGTGGAACATCAACTTATCGTAATTCTGTACGCAAAGAATTGCCAGGTGCACCGGTTGGCAAACACTGTTTGTATGGTCAATATGTCAATCTGGATCGCGCATTAGATGAAGCAAATGACACATTGACAATCATTCCAAAATCAGCAAAGGCATCTTGCAAAATGTTCAAATCAGAAATGCGCAAAAAGTATTCTGGACCAGAATATGCAGAATGCATTTTCGAAGGCAACTGCTTTGAATCTGATTCTTTGTACAATGCAGCATTTAATGCATTTGTTGAAAAGCAACAAAAGCAAAAAGGCGACAAATTTGACTATACCGCTGCTGCAACAGAATTTTCAAAAAAGAATTTCTGCGCAGATGAATTGGCACCAGGCACAATTTTAATCGTTCCACGCAGACGTGGTGCACGCAATCAATTCCATGCAATTGTACTGATGGGACGTGGCCGTATCGAAAAAGGCAATTTTGTTCCAGATAATTCGGGCCGTCATATTTATGCAGGCCTGAACCGCGAAAGTATTGGCGACATGTTCAAATCGTATGACATGACTTTCGTGTTCGCAGCAAACATCGAAAACATTGCACGCGTTGAATACGGCAAGGAATTTTCACGCATTGAAAAAATGTCAAACGAACAATTGGTAAAATACTTAAAAGGCGGCCGATACAACGAAACTACATTGCGTAAAATGGCGCGCCCTGCACTGTTACGATTGGCACGTGATAAATACTTTAAAATCAATCAGCCAGTCCCAACAAACATACGCCCAACAGGCGAAGAATTATGCTTTAACCCACAACATGGGCCACAGCAGCTGTTGGCGATGAATATGATGCAAAAAACACGCTAAACAAAAAACCGCCAAATCGGCGGTTTTTTACTATGATATTTTATGTTTTATTTCACGGATTCGTGCCAAAATCTCTTTTAATTCTGCATCCGTCACAGATGGGGTTGGACGGCTGCGCACCTCATCAGCCAGAACAATACACAATGTAGCCAACAGGGCGCTTTCCGGCAACGGACCAATTTTATCCAAAATTTCGCGCGCACGCGCATCAACCATACGCCCCAACTCTACCAGCCGTGCTTCTTGTCCGTCTTCACACCCCATCTGGTAATTTTTATTAACAATTGGTATGGATACAACACTCATTTCTTTAACTTCTCTAATATAGATATCGATTCGTCTATCATTTTAGAGGCATGCGCATTCTTGTCGCGCAAGGCACGCACCTGTTCTGTTAATATCGCAACCTCTAAATCTGTTTGTTTACCTGCATGTATTGCCGTTCCACGCAAACGAACAACCGCATCTTCTAAATGTGCCAATTCTTGAAAAATTTGTTGTTTTATATCTGCCATATTTGCAGTTTAAGATATTTTTTATATGCGTTCAACCCTAAAATGTGATATACTATGTTTACGTATTGTGGGGGTGAGTTATATGAAAACGAAAATAATCTATATTTCTGGCAATGAAATTTTTGATATGGCCGAAATTCGCGCCGCTTTTGACGAAGTGCGTGACGCACTGGGATTGGATAACGACACTGTTTTGTTCGGTGTGCCCGTTGATAAAGATAGCGCAATAGAAAACACTGTATCAACCGACATTCCAACAGATGTAATCGCAGTCGCAGAAACAGACGAACCAATCGAAGTCGAAAAAAGCGCAACAGAAGAAATTCCCACATATATTGAAGATAAACAGACCGAAAACACTGTTGAACAAACCACAGAAGATGTAACGACACACGAAACTGTCAATCAAACAGATGATAACGCAGAAAAAATCATCCCAATCTTATCGGTCTTGGCAATAAACAAGGAAGAAGACATTCAACCAGAAGATGTTGTACAACCGGCAGAAACAGACGAATCCACACCTGTTGAAGACACGAAAAACGCAATCAACGAAACCGAAGAAGAACCGGGAATCGTCATTCAAGCAGTGTCTGTCACAACCGAACAAACAACAACATCAGATGACGAAGTTATATCTAAAACAACCACAGAAACAGTTATCGCAAATGCACAATCTGATAACCTGGACGATATTATTGACGCAGAAGCACCCAAGGCGCAGTTTGAAAAAACATTGGAAGGTTTGTTAGACAGCATGACACCATTGCGCGAAGATCACGAAACACTGGGCGCACATGAAGACGATGACATGGATTCTTTTTTTGAAATCGATGCATCAGACGATTCCAGTGAAACAGATGCAACATTGGAAAAACTGGCATCAGAATTTGCACAAAACGCAGATAAAATTGTCGCAGCACCAAAACCAGAAAACCAAGGAAAAATTGGTAAACTGAAAAATATTTTACCATTCAAAAAAGCAAAACGCGACGATACAGGACTGATGGGTGATTTGTTTGGCTGGGCAGGTATCGCTGCAAACGACGAAGACTTTTCTATCCCCGGATTCTTTACAACCAACGCATCAAAAAAGCAAGGTGCATAAAAGACACTAAATGGAAACAGGAACGATTCTTAGACTGTTAAAAAATTCTGGGTTTCATGGACTGCGTGTCGATGCCCAGAATATTTACATGGAAGATCCAACATGTATTTTGCGCGCATTTGAAACATTTGTTGACTATGCCTGGGTGGCAATATCCGTTATAACGGCACTGCTTATTTTCGGTTGGGGAATTTCGCTGATTCTTGGTGCAAAATACGACAATATGTTGACCAATGTACGAAATCTTATTCTGATTTTTGGCACACTGACAATTGCGAAACCAATTATCAACTTCATATATGGGCAAGATTTGTTCGCACGTGGCTGTAAAATAATCACAGTATCAATAGAAGATACAAAAAAATTACTGGATGCACGAAACGAAAAGCTGAAAAACAGAGGTCAATTTGACCTGTATGAAAATATGAGCATTTATGATTCCGGGGCAAAATATACAGATGCAGAACTGGCTGCAGGGGAATCACAAAATAACGATGCAATCGCAGCAGATATAATGCAGAAAGTAAACCCAGATGGTGGTGGTAGCACTGGAGGTGGGACAACAGCAACACCTGGCGGAGTAACATCCACTGGTTCAACAGGATTCAACGGATCCGGCGTAATGCCAACATCTGCAACAGAAGAAGGCAAAAATGTTGTTTATCATATGCCTGACGGTTCAAAACAACGAAAATCAGATGGAACACGCGCATGGCGCAATACTAATCCAGGAAACATAAGATATGGAAACTTTGCAAAAAGAGCAGGCGCAATTGGCAAGGCAGGCGGATTCAGCGTATTCCCAGACGAAGCGACCGGACAAAAGGCAATCGAAAGCCTGTTAACGACCGACACGTATAAAAACCTGACCGTTGCGGCTGCAATCAGCAAATATGCACCACCCGTTGAAAATGATACAGCCGCGTATCAAAGAAATCTGGAAAAAATGACAGGAATATCCATAAACAAACGTATATCAGATTTAACCCCGGCAGAACTTAGCAGCGTCGCAGGCGCAATCAGAAAAGTAGAAGGATGGGGCGAAGGAAAAATAGAAAGGCTATAAAATGAAATCACAAAATGGCAGCATCGCACTTAATATAATGTCAATATTGGCAGTTGGCGCACTTATTGCATTAGTATATGTATTGTGGACAAAAGACACATCAAAAGAACAAAAAACACCCAGCGAATACATCCCACAGCCAGAACGCACACAACCAAAATACGAACCTAATAACGTGTTTACAGACGGACTGACAACCCCCAAGGAATCAACAGAATACGAACTGGATGATATGGGTGCGGGCATCGCCAGCACAGATGTATACTATCAAGACATCAACGGCGATGGTGTACAAGACAGAATTACAAAGACAAGAAACGAAAACGGAACCGCGCATTATTGGGAAGACTATAAAATAGAACTAAACCAAAACGGCAGATGGCGCAATATAACCCCAGATGGATTCCGCACAACCGAAGGGGCAGAATGTTCACTGCAAAAAATACAGTTTGTATTTAAGCCAAAATTCGAAGTGATAAAAATATCAAGACCATGGCGCGAATCATGGACAACCCCCAGCATGGCAACAAAAACAATCTATAAAATGCAGGGCGATAAACTGGTTGCAGAATCAACACAAGAAGTTGGTGAAATATGCGACGTTGCAGAACTGTTTTAATTTGAAAAGCTGGATTTATTTAATAAATTCTTGGCACGCATAGAATGGACAATACCACCCGCGACAACGTAATGATCGTATAGTGTTATGCCACATTTGTTTAATAGCATTTCTAGTTCCGTGGTCATAACAACATCATCCTGAGAAAAAGTATTATCCGTAGAAGGATGATTGTGCATTAAAATGACACTGCGAATTCCGTCAGACAACGCGCGTTTCAAAATCTGTTCTATATGAACATTTGACGATTCAATACTGCCGTGACTGTGCACCTCATGTTCTATGACGCAAAAATCTGAATTTAGATACAAGACATGCACTTCTTCGTGTTCCAAACCAGCTAATTTTAAACGACAAAAATCAATCACACTTTTGTTACCATTCAGAAATACAGCGTTTTCCTGCATCGCTTTCATATGGTTTATAGACATCAGACGATGAACAAGTTTTATTAAAATCGCGGCACTGCGACCAACACCAGGAACCGCCATCAAATCTTTTACATCTGCGGTAAAAACGTAGTAAACACCACCAAAACGCGACGCCAACAAACGCGCCAATGGCCGGACATCACGACGTGGAATCGCAAAACTTAACAATAATTCCAACAGTTCATAATCAACCAACTTGTCCGCCAAGAATTTTTCTTTTAAACGTTCGCGGTGACCGGAATGAAAAGACAAATCTGTTTTTGCAGACATGATTGTTGTGCCCTGCCCCATGATATTAAGACATTTTTTCTGTGAATATAATCGCGCCATCTTCGGTAATGCCGATTGTATGTTCCCACTGGGCAGACAGACCGCCATCAACCGTGCGCGCCGTCCAACCATCGTCATCAATCCGACATTCTGCCGAACCTGTGTTTATCATCGGCTCAATCGTAAATACCAGACCTGGAACCATCTTTACCCGATCCCAACGTTTGTCATAAAAATGATAAATCTGTGGTTCATCATGCATAACCTTGCCAATGCCATGACCAACAAAGTCACGTGAGATAGAAAAACCATGTGGTTTAACGACCGCTTCTATGGTTTTACCAATTTCTGACAGTGGAACACCAGGCGCACAGACAGCAATTGCGGAATTAAGTGCATCTTGGCAAACCTGAACCAATTTACGCGCCTGGGGCGAAACATTACCAATCATAAACATGCGCGACGCATCGCCATGAAAACCTTTGTACTCTGCCGTCAGGTCAACATTTACAATGTCACCGTCTTTTAAAATAACGTCATCACTGGGAATTCCATGAACAATAACATCATTCACAGATGTACAAATATGCTTTGGATAACCTTGATAGCCCAAATCAGATGAACGCGCACCATTTTCTTTTAAGAATTGTGCAACCATTCTGTCGATTTCGCCGGTGGAAATTCCTGCCTTGATATATGGCGAAATAAAATCAAAACAACGCGCGACCAAATCGCCCGCGGCGCGCAAACGTTTAAAATCCTTGGGTGCATAAACAGATGCCAACATAACCTAGTTCCTTCGTTTATTAATTGCAAATTTTGCCGAACGCAACGACAGTTTTAATGCAAAGTCACGCAATAAAACCTCGCCCGGCATGCCAGTTGTACGTAATTGACGTTCTAATTCATTTAACCGTATCAGAACATTTGCGATTTCCGTTTCAGACCAAATACGCATCGCCTGTCTGAATTTATCTTCGACCTTCCAAAACAGACGTGGCAATTGACCATTGACAACCGCATTTTGTAATTTCTTGAAATGACCGTCCAACATACGAACCAACATATTTGGTTCCTTGTTATCATACAATAATCTGTCCAGTGCAGTCATCGTCTGTTGAATATGGCCCGCAGTCAAAGAATATAAAAATTCGTCCATGTCAGCGGCACCGGTATCGGGCAAACACTTTTCAACATCAGATAATTCAACAATTCTTTTATCGTCAACATACAGGGCGATTTTCGTCAAAAAACCACGCGTAATACCACGATCCCCCCCCAAGTGTGATGTCATATACGCCATGGCATCTGGGGTTATTTGTTGAATGCCGGCGGCCGCGGATAATTCACTGCGAATAATCGTGGCCAAACTGCGCGCGTCGTCTGTGTAGCATGCCAACGCCGCCACGTTATCGCCGCCTTCGAACATGGTGCGCAATCCACCACCGGCGCGCAAATCACCCGCCGTAACAATTACAGTTGCACACAGGCCCGAATGTTCCACCAATTCTGCAATTTGTTTCGCGGATGCGTCGCCTGCGTTGGAAATGATAACCATCTTGCGACCACCAAACATTGATGGACTGCATGCCTCTGCATACAGGGCATCTTGTTTTTCACGCAATTCATCAGAATCAAGTGCAAACAGATTGTCTTTTTCAATCCCAAGTTTTTCAATTGCGCTGTCACAATATTCATCAACCTGACCTGCGTCTGGGCCATAAATTAACAAGGCACGAATGTTGGCGATACCGTTCTTAAAATCAGCGTCTTTCCATTTCATTATTTTTGGCCATTTGTATGTGAATACTTATACGTTTCTGCAATTGCACGTGCACCTATCTTTTCCGCCAAAACGCGAATTGTATTTTGGACCGCATTGTTATAGGACGCATTAGATGCAACCAAATAACGTACAAAGGTATATGATTCCGCCGCAGATTCAGACCCTGTTGCAATTTCAACACCATTATGGGAAAGCGTATAAGATGCCGTCAGGGATATCTCTTGCCATGTTGCGTCACCGGTTTGTTCCAACGCCTTGTACTGAGTAACAGGTCTGTTTAACTTTACAGTCAGGGTATACGTCGCATCTGGTGTACGTTGACCACCAAACTTTGCCCACAGGGCATTCCGCAAATCAATTCCGTTAATCCCACTGATAGGGGCAACATAAATGTCAGCATCCGTCCCAGTAAACATAGGCTGAAAACCACACGCGGTTAAACACAATGTAAATAATAAAAATAAAACTTTTTTCATGATATCGTCAGATTTCCTGTTGCAATTTATTTGTATATTACCTAGACTTTTTATAAATCGCAAGGGGGAATGATGAATATTTTTATTATGATATTGGTTGCGTTATTTATGGCAGGCTTTTACATGTTCAGCAGCCCCAGTCAAAAAGTACAAAAACACGATACAGAATACGCGATAACTACATCTGATTTACGAACAATTGCACAATGCACGGCCACAACACACAATGCGACAATTAACGATGCAGTATTTGAAGATATTTGTATTGGGCAGAATGGTGTCCGCAGCGAATTTGTGTGCTTGGACGATAAATTAAAAATAACAAAATGCCAAATTACAAAAAATAAAAAACCGGCGTTTAGTTATATTGTCACAACAACCAGCCCAATCGCCCCAGAAAATCATAATAGTATGATGGAGGTGTTAGAGACCTATTATTCAGATTCTGGAACATTTGGACTGTTCCACAATGGTACGATAATGTCAGGGGGCACAACAACAAAACGAACTGTCCCGAACGCCATTATTGAAAAAATGGAAATAACCGATGGGCAACTGGTTTATTTAACCCAATATGAAATTCCGGACGAAATGATTGAATATATCCCAGACGCAACGTATGACATTGTTTGCCCAACTGGCACCGCCAAAACATACAGATTTGGACGTTGGCAATGCATTGACCATAATACCAAGACAGACTGTGGTGGCGACATGATTTGGGATTCTGATTTATATGAATGCATACCAGACGAATCAAAAAAACCACTGTGTGCAGACAATCAGACCGCAGTATTGGTTGACACTGTATGGGAATGCGTTAACCCGTTTCCAGAAAAAAGCTGTCCAGATAAAATGATTGCGCGTTTGAATTACAACACACTGGAATGGGAATGCGTAACCGACCCTGCCAGCACAACAGATACAAAAAAATGCGCAAACGTGGCAAAGGGCGCTGTTTATGGTGCATTGGGAACGACATTGCGCGTTCCACAAACATCATGTACAGACTGCGAACGCATGATTACAGATCCAGAAACATGCAAATCAATATGTGTTCCTGATCCATCAAAAATATCTGACCCCAGTTGCTATCCAGGCGCAACCAGCGAATGCAGCGGATCAACACGGGCCTTTTACTTTGGTTTTCCAAATGGAAAATACATCACAGATGCCAAAGATGTAATCGGCGACATTAATGTTCCGCTGGATACGCACCATTCACAAAATAGAAAGTTTAACTGTATTGATTGTGGCGACGGCATCGTCGACACAGAAAAATCAAAACCACCGTATGTTGCAATTTGCAAATAAAAAAATCAGGGACACGCGTCCCTGATTTTTTATTCTTTCATTTCCGGAATATCAATGATTTCATTGTAATATACCAAGAAACGTTTACCCGTTATACAATATATCTTTCGTAAAGAATCGTTGTAATTGCGAACCTCTGCGGTCCAACGGTTTTCGATATCGGTCTGGGCGCCTTGGTACGCAGTAAATGCACCCAACGCACCACCGGCACCGGCACCAATCATCGTGCTTTTTAAACGTGCTTTGTTATCCAAATCGATAACACCACCAGAATCAGCACTTAAATAAGACGGCCTAAAATTATCCAGTGTTGCACCTTCTACAACATCCCCAGCCGTTCCAGCAACCCCAGAACGTTTTACAATGGGTTTGCCACCCAAAGTGCCCTTTAATTTTCCCCAATCGGAACTTTTATAACCAAATGTTGTATCACGAACACCAACAATCATCGCAGGTTCGCGGCTTTCAACCAAATCACCAGATTCCAACAAGATGTATTGATTGTCTTTTTCTGGATCCAGTGTACAACTTTCCACCATATCAGACTTATCTTTGTTGACACAGAAACCGTTTTCCTTTAAATCAACATCTGTCCATTTGCCGCTATCATAAATATCGGAAAGCGTTTTGTCTTCTTTGCCCTTGGCAGCATAATCAAAGCCTTCGATTTTTGCATTTGTCAAAGCCACCGATTTACAGAAAGTATAGGTTATTTTATCATCACTGCTGCCGGTTTCTGTAGTTTCTTCTGATGTTTCTTCTGTTGTTTTTTCTGTTGTTTCTTCTGTTGTTTTTTCTGTTGTTTTTTCTGATTCGCTTGTATTCTCGGTATCAGTTGTGGCGTTTTTGGACGTATCCTTGTTTTCACAAATCAAGAAATTGTTAGGATTTTTATAATTTACGAAAATTTTCGCGCCATCGTCCAACGATTTTGTCATTTCAACAACACCCCACAAACACGTTGTTTCTGTGACAGGTGCATCTTCATCGCCACCTTCACTAATCGAACACTTTTCGATACGCATAACGGAATCACCACTGGCGACCATATTACCCATTACGCCACCCGCGGCCGCATTTACACCAGCAGACAATATCGCATCACCCGCGACCTTGCCACCATAGGCATTACCAGCCATAACACCCGCACCGGCCAAGGCACCTATAACAGACGACTTTACCTTTTCATCATTTGTACCAATTATGCTGTCCGAACCGGGTGCACTTTTACCAACAACGTTACCAGCCAACGCACCGACAACCGCACCGGCTGCGATTTTAATACCGGCACTTTGTTTTTGCTCTTCATTCATCGCTTTGACAACGTCTTGCATGGTTGGCGCCTGATCCGCGGGAAATTCTACCGTTTCCGCCGCAGGCAGCCATGTGCTTTCCGCCCATTCAGAAATATTGCAACGAATATTGTCACCCGCCGCAAGATATGCACGCGCCAAGACTGCTTCTTGCTGCGTTTCTTTGTCAATCTTATCGACAGAGCGCATTTCAATTACAGAAACACATGTCGCAGGTCCTGCAATCTTGGAACCAACGGTTGGACGCGCCCATTCAAATTCCCCAGTAGGATAAACCATTGCACATTTGTCCAACTGTTCCATAGTAACGGGAACATCTGTTTGACCCGCAAGCAATTTATCCGCGACATTTTTATCTGCAACACGAACAGGCAGTTCGGTCGGCACCGCAGTCGCCGCGGCAGCAGCCTGGGCCGCAATTTCTGCCTGTTGTGCCTGATACGCCATTTCATTGGCATACTTATTTCGTGATTGGTTGCTGATTCGAATACCTGCAAACGCATCATCAGGCATTGAAATCAATGCCGCCAATAATGAATAGTATATGCCTAAATGCTTGCTTCTCATTCTCTCTCTTCCCTTGCCGTATACGACACAAAACTGCGACCGGAAATCCGGCGCAATTTTATAAGTTGTTTTAGAACTGTAATCTTAGACGAACACCAACGTCAACCATGCCTAAGCGTCCGCTTTCATACCAGTTTGTAAAGTGAAATACGCTGTCATATGGGGCCTCATACTCGCCACCAGCACCATCGCCCAACCATTCAATTTGCGACAAAACAATACTGCCCGATGTTTTAACCTTGCCCAAGTTGGCATAACGAACAAAGAAATCCAACTTAATACCACCTTCCATTTCTGTGGTGACGCCACCTTCTAGCATAAAGGCAAATTCTTCGGTTGTTCCACCATTATGATACGCAATAATATCAGATACGCCCGTCAACTTACCTGCACCAGCATAAGCAGGATCCATAATCGAATAGAACGTGTTATCTGCAACAACATAGTCGGCAATTGTATTTAATGAAATACCAACACCGGCACCAACATATGGACGCAATGAACCACCAGCCAAATATCCTGTAAACGAGTCGATATTGTAGTAAATGTTCAACATTGTTGTGTTGGCAGTGATTGCACCACCGTCAACATTGGCATCAACAACGCCACCGGCACCATTAGATGTCGATATCGTCTTTGGATACCCAAGACCAGAATAGCGCAAATAAGAAAAATCAACACGAATATCGTTGTTAATAGCCGCACCAACCGAAAGTTGAAGTGGGATTACAGTATCAGAATCAAAATCACCCTGTTCAAACGCACCAGGAACGGTATAGGCATCTTCTTCGCCGGTATAATCTGCACTGATGCCGCCCATAACCGACGCGTTATATCCAACACCAATACCGACATACAAACCACTGTCCGCCAATCTGTCATAATCAGCCGGCTGATAATACTGACGTCCTGCTGCAGTCTGGGTCGCCCCCACACGTGGCAACGCACCCGTCACACGTGTTGGCTGGGCCGCGACAACAGAATTAGTCATCGGATTCATCATTGTGCCACCAGTAGTTCGAACAACACGACTGTTTGATGACGGCAAATACCCCATTTGACCGTTTAACGCGTTGGCCTGATACGTTGGATACGCCGGATATGCACAATCACCCGCCAATGGCACACCAACCAAAACACTAACCAACACGGCAGAAAAACCGAACTTTTTCATACCTTTTCCTTCTTTCTTTTCTGATATTATATCATTTCAAAGCCAAATGTGCAAGCGTCTGTTATGTTTTAACACCCAAAGATAAAACCGCCAAACGGCGGTTTTTATTATTTCTTGGCCACACGTTCACGAAACTCGTTACTGGGGCGAAATGTCGCCACACGACGCGCAGAAATTATCGCAGATTCACCAGTCTTTGGGTTGCGCCCCATACGCTCATTCTTGGTCAAAATCTTGAACGTACCAAAGCCTGCGAATTTAACCTCTTCTCCATTAATTAACGCATCGCGAATTTCATCAAATACAACATCAACCAATTTGTACGCGTCCGCAGTCGTCAGACCAAAACGTTCACGCAATCTGTTTGCAAAATCATTTCTTGTTATTGTCGCCATTTTTTACACCCTAATTAATGCCGCCCCCCAGGTCAGACCACTGCCAAAGGCGGGATACAAAATTAATTGACCACGTTTAATAATATCATTATCAAACGCATATGCCAATGCCAAAACGCCGGACGCACCACTGGTATTCGCATGTTTGTCCACCGTAATTAAAATCTTTTCTAATGGGAACCCCAAACGTTCTGCCCCACTTTGAATAATACGCAAATTTGCCTGATGTGGAATAATCCAATCCACATTTTCCGCGGGTATGCCGGCATGTTCCATAATATACTGGGCCGCCGCAGGCATATGTTGTACCGCACGACGATACGTTTCGGGTCCCGTCATTACAATATGATGATCTGGGGTACCGTGCAAAATATCAAATTCACGACCGTCCGCCATTACAACCGTATCAATGATACCAGAATAACTGGACGTAGAATGTTCAAATATTAACGCACCTGCACCATCACCAAACAAGACCGCAGTTGACCGATCAGACCAATCGATAAAACGCGTCATCTTTTCTGCGCCGATAATCATTATACGACGATGAATCCCCGCCGTAAAAAAAGCGCGCGCACAATGCAAGGCATAAATATACCCCGTACATGCCCCACGAACATCAAACGCAGGCAGATTTGACGACGCACCCAAGCGTCCCAAAACCTGAACCCCAACAGACGGAAAATCCAATTCTGGCGTCGTGGTTGCAACAATTACCAAGTCGATATCATCAATCGTCAACCCCGCATTTTCCAGCGCACGCGTCGCAGCAACTGTCGCCATGTCTGTCACCGTTTCATCATCACGCGCAAAATGACGTTCACGCATACCTGTACGCTGCACAATCCATTCGTCACTGGTATCCATAATGCGTTCAAAATCCTGGTTGGTCATGATACGTTCTGGTAAATAAGAACCGTATCCAATTAACCTGCTGCCCATACGCCTTTCCTTTTTATTTTTATCTGGGGTATTATACAGACACAAATGGCAAGTTGCAATATTTTATTAAAAGAAAAATTTCCATATAAAAACGGCGGGAAAACCCGCCTGTTTTTATTTTGAGCGTTCCAGTAAAGAATGCAAATCGGTTAACTGCTGTTTTACAACAGATATCTTTTTTATCGCATCTTCATACTTTTTCTTTTGCGCCAAAACTTCTTGCAACTGCTGTGTTGCATGCAACATTTTATCAGTATCTTTTTCTGTAGATAATTGCAGCACCAAAACATCGCATACCTTGTTTATTTCATCCATCAAAACTTCGAATTGGCCCCGCATAGAATATAAATCTTTCCAGACTGGCGCCTGGGACCGTGGCGTTATTTTAGCCACCTTGTCTGACACCACTTCTGGTTCTGCAACCGTTTCAACAGGTTCTGCGACCGTTTCAACAGGTTCCGCAACCATGTCTTTTGCAATAGCTTTTTTACGCGCCTTTGATTTCTTTGGGGAAGTTGGTGCCGTATCCGCAGGCCCCAAATCGTCGTGCCCGTCACCCAATTCTTTTATCAAATCTTCGACGTTTTTATATTCCTGCGTATCATTTAAATCAAAGTCAGATAAATTTATATCTATCTTACGAATTGTCTTTTGGTACGCACGCTTTGCCTTCTCGTGCTCTGGGAAAAAGTCTGTACATAAGAAAACATTGCCGCAAACTGCCCATATAATACGCGCACGGTTGTTTTCCTTGCTGAATGATTGCGCCAAACTTTGTGCGCTTTTCAAAAAAATTGTATTCGAAAACTTTAATTCACCGTCCTGAATATATGCAACCTTTTTACCCTGAGTAGACGCAGGATTTACATTAATTGCATTAATATCATTCAGAAAACCCAATAGCATTTTTTTATTATCGCCACACGCACTACGTAATTGCCCCCATAATCTGGTTGGGATGTATTTTTTTATTTTGACAGGCACAACCTGTTGCGTTCCAACATAAAATCCTGATGACGCTTCGTCCTGTTTTTCTGCGACCGGCGCAGGTTCCTTTTTTGGCGCTTCTTTTTTTGCAGTTTTTGTTTTTTTATTCTTATCCAGTCGCGCTTGATTTTCATCAATCAATTCAAAAATACGCGTAACAATCGCATCTATATTCGAACGATTTGTACACATCACATCAACGCCGTCTTCACGTCGCATAATATAAGACTTTATTCCACGCACCCCCAATCCTGAACGCGCAATTTTTACATAACGTGACAAGTCCGCATCTGGGAATTCCGCCAATATATCAGATGCTTTTTTGCATTCATTCAGCAATTCGCCCTGATCCAACCAATCATCTGTTTTTTCTGGAGGATTGTTTTTTTGTTCAACAACAGGTGCAACAATATTGGAATTCACAACGTTCTCTTTTGCCCTGTCTATTTCTGCCAAAATATCATTCAAAGTAGACTTGCCATCCGAGACACAAACATCTGGATATTTCTTTTGGAATTCTGTTGCGAAACGACGCGCATCATCTTTATCTTTCTTTATGCTATTTAAAATCGCACCACGCACAAAAACCTTGGTAACAGTGGCAGGCAATATATCAATCAACACCCCTAAATCACCAATGGAATACGAACAATCCAGCGATGATATACCCTGGGGCAAAACACTGTTTGAATTAAGCGTAAACGTCGAACAATCAAACGCACCAAAAATAACAATGCCTGTAAAATCTGGTAATGGCGCCTTTTTGCCTTTTGGCAAAACAACATCCCCCGAAATAGACATGGGATTTTCTGCGCTATACATATCACGTGGTGGATTTAATAAATCAACCTCATGCACCTCAAGATTGTCGCCTTGTTTGATTTCAGCGATGTATTTAGATATTACTTTTGCCATTATCTTTTCCTTTTTTTATATCCAAACAAAAATATTGATTCATACAATACTTTGTTTTAATATTCGTTTGTTTTTTCAGTCCCCATAGTTCAACAGGATAGAACAAATTCCTCCTAAGAATTAGATCCAGGTTCGAGCCCTGGTGGGGATGCCAATTCCTGGTCATACCCTTATCGTGTACGTCGTCTTAAAACCAACAACGCATCTTGTTTACAGTCACGCAACCCAGACGGGATATAATGCGCAGACATTTCAATATCTTTATTCATACCACAACGTCGTACGTAACGCTCTTCAAAATAAGACATAAAATTTGACCATACCAAGCCACCTGTATCCCAGATATACCTAAAACTGATTTTGCCCAAATTCGAATTCAGATTTTGACGCACCAGTGGCGACAGCACACCCTTAAAAAATTGCACATAGCGATTTTCAACCAACGGCTCGTCAGAATACATGTAATCAAAAATGTTCGACAATATGATAACATCATATTTTTCATTAAAATTGGCAGTCAGACCACAAATATCAGACTGAACAAAAGAAATCTGATCTGGCAAAATAGATTTCAAACGATCATAAGAACCCTTGTCGGAAACATACGATATGTTTTTTACATCAAAACCTGGGTTATGCGTGCCAGAAAACTTAAACGCCTGGGTACAAGTCGCCCTATCAACCCATGCCAAATAGGATTTTAACCCATCTGAAAACTTTGGATAAATAGGTTTTATGATATCCTTGTCAAAAAAGTGCAATTTGCTGAAAAAGAAATCCATAAAATCTTCGTACGGCAGATTGCGTATCATATGATTTTTCAATTCGATTATATGACGCTGATTCAAATTAATGTCAAACGTATCAACATGTGATGCACCGGACAAATAAGCCTCAAACATATGATCACCGGATGCACCAACCGTCAAAACACGACCGCCACGCGGTATGGCCAACACACGCATTGAAGAAGAAATATTTTCGTTTGTAAAACAGTAAACAGGCCCCAAAGATAGGAAGCCATGACTTGAACATACAATATCTTCTGTTTTCTTGTTTTTCATACCACCAACATTATTGCACAAAACCTTATATTGTCAATATTTTATTTTCCTAAACATTTACATTTTACATGGCGACAAAAATCTATATAATACAAACCCAAACAAAGGACATATGATGAAAAACAAAGCCGTAAAAATTGGAATTATCGCAACAATACTGCCACATATTTTTTGCTGTGGAATACCGATGACACTGGCTTTAATCGGACTAATCGCACCAGACATGGCACATTTTCATATTTTGCCCCATTGGTTGGAACCGTGGTTATTCGTGTTTTCTGGACTGACGCTGGGATTATCATGGTGGCTGATTCTGCGCGATTGCAGATGTGCATGCGAACATTGTGGCGGCGGTCAGACACATAAAATTCAGAAAATAATTCTGGGTATAATTAGCGCGATATTTGTTATCAGCTTGGTCTTACATTTTATTTCGCACCACCATTAAAAAAACGGGCAAATCGCCCGTTTTTTATACAAACTTTTCTGGAACCAGATTACTGATATTCTTCCAAATTCGACGGAACAAACCGGTGTCTGGTGCATACTTATAAACACGCGGATTTTCATCCCCAGGACGACTGCCCGTCCAGACAGGATCACCATCGTCATCCAATGTCACACGCCATGATGTTTGCGTATCTTTCAATATCATTTCACGTAATTTATTTGCAAAGTCACGACTTTC
Source organism: Alphaproteobacteria bacterium (assembly GCA_017466525.1). GTDB lineage: Bacteria > Pseudomonadota > Alphaproteobacteria > Rs-D84 > Rs-D84 > Enterousia. The sequence continues at coordinate 15,132 of JAFTTY010000032.1, read as the reverse complement.
AAAAATTGCAACATTTTCGGTGTTATAATACGCACTGCGCGGGTCCAAATTAAAACTGCCAATCCAAGAAATATCATCATCGAACACCATTGTCTTGCTGTGCAGGACAGAAAAACTGGATTGTTTACGTTCACGATCATGCGATTTACCACGCAGATTTTCAGCCGACACCATAAATTCATAAACATCGGCACCCGACTCAATTAACTGCTTTCTATACTTTTCCCATTTTGCATAGACAGTTGGCGCATTTGTTGACGCCAATGAATTTGTCACAATCGTCATGTGTACGCCTGATTTCTCTTCACGCAACATATGTTCCAGACCACCCTGCCCTGGGACAAAATATGCCGCAGACATATAAACAGAATCAGATGTTTTATCCCACAAATGTTGTAATGCACGGATAATATCACCACGATAGGCTTCTTTCTCTGCCATGGTCATTTCAACCTTTTGCGGTGGATCAGCTAAGAATTTTCCGCGACCCCAACTGAAATCCAGATTTTTATTTTTGTATTCACGTTGCGCCATTGAAATAATTGTGTTATATCGACGCACGTCTTCGACGCTTTTGCGTTCAATATCCGCGAATGTTTTTTCCAATTTCTTCATTGCTTGTTTAGACTTAGACTTTGGGAATACAGATGCGGGTATCGACAAATGATGATTCCAATACTCATTAAAACTGTCTGTTGCGTAACGGGTCATATCACCAATAAACAACACGTCCGTATCAGAAAAATTTGACGCAGTTTCTGGATAAAAATAATTACTGCCAACGTTACGACCACCAGTGATATAGGCAATATTGTCGACAATAAACAACTTGTTATGCATACGTGAATTTAGACGATTAAAATCCATCAAAAACTGCGGATAATATAACAACTTTGCACGATTACGGACAGTGTTAAAAACCTTGACCTCTATATTCGGGTGCTGATTTAACAAAATAACATCTGCGATATCAGAATTAGTACCATAATCATCCAATAAAATTCGAACCTTGACCCCGCGATCTGCCGCGTTTTTAAGTTCACCCACAAGAACCTTGGATGAAAAATCGTTGCTGTAAATATAAGTCTGCAAATCAATTGTTTTTGTTGCCATGCGCGCAAACGCAGAACGAATTACAAACGCAGACAGCCCATCTTCGATTAATGTCGCGCCAGACACATCGTCGCCACGCGATAATTCGTCGGCATAGCACTGGGCAATCGGGGTCTGATACGGATCATAATCAAAATCAGCTGCCGTCACCTTTGGCACATAACCATTCAGTCGCGAATCCTTGGTCGTCGTTGGCACAGTCGTACACCCAACCAACGGCAGCGCAAAGATAAACATTGAAACTTTTTTAGCAATCGTCACCGTAAACCACCTTCAAATTTGCAGTCATAGCATATAAAATAACATATAAAAAAACAAAATTCATTATATTTTTTAACAATTTGGGATTTTTTACCTTTGCGCCCCTATTTTGCGGCAAATATAATAGTAAAAAAGGGAGGTTTTATGGCACAAAAAATTATTGTCACGGGTGGCGCAGGCTATATCGGATCACACACCACGGTTGCACTGCAAGACGCTGGGTTTGATGTTATCGTTCTGGACAATCTGATAAACTCGTCAGAAAAATCGTTACACGGGGTTGAAAAAATAACAGGCATACATCCGGAATTTATACACGTCGACTGCACAGACCGAGATGCGACACGCAATGCTTTTAAAAAGCACAGCGACGCGGTCGGCGTCATTCACTTTGCAGGATTAAAGGCCGTCGGCGAATCCGTCGAAAAACCGCTGATGTATTATCGAAATAATTTAGACAGCCTGATTAACGTATTGGAAATGATGCGCGAATTCAATATCCCAAACATTGTGTTTTCATCATCTGCAACCGTTTACGGCAATCCAGACATCCTGCCCGTGACCGAAGAAACGCCACTGAAACCTGCCCAATCGCCATACGGCCAGACCAAGGTAATGGGCGAAGAAATTATTCGTGACATGGTACGCGCAACACCGACGATTAACGCAACGCTGTTGCGATACTTTAATCCAATCGGTGCGCACCCATCGGGACAAATTGGCGAAAATCCACGTGGCATACCAAACAACCTGATGCCATACATAACCCAGACCGCAATTGGCATGCGCGAACAATTGAGTATTTTTGGCGACGACTATGACACAGATGACGGATTCTGCGTTCGCGACTATATCGACGTTAATGATTTGGCTCGCGCGCATGTTGCGGCACTGCGCCACATGATAAATGGCGCACATGGGGCAAATGTATTCAACCTGGGGACGGGGCACGGCGTTTCTGTTATGGAAATGGTTAACGCATTTGAATCTGCAACCGGGGTAAAAATAAAATACAAAATCGCACCACGCAGACCCGGCGACGTACCTGCAATCTGGGCCGACGCGACACATGCGAAACGGGTATTAGGTTGGTCTGCAAATACCCCACTGGTCGACACGTTGGCATCGGCGTGGCGGTGGCAACAAAATCCAGACGCAAAAGATTAAAACTTTCTGAACAAACGTCTATTTTTCATTTGCGTAAATTTGGGCATTATGATAAAATCAGAATAATAGAAGGGAAGTTTTATCATGAAAAGATTTATTGCCGTACTTAGTGGTCTGTTGGTTTTGCCCGCATTTGCAGAGGTTGCACCTGTATACTATGACGAGGTTATAGAATACAGCGACGAAGAAATCGCACCGGCCAAAGACGTGGTCGAAGAAGAAGTGACGGCAAAAATCACACCAATTGTTCAACCGTCCAAGGTTAATCCACGTTCGTCATCTGCATCGCGTACTGCATCACGCGTCGTCCCCAGTGCATCTGGTGCGACCGTGTCATCACGCGGAACGACGACACGCGCGGCATCTGCATCACGCGGGGCGACCAGTGCAACACAGGCACGCACGGGCGTGACATCACGCGCCGGCGCAACAACACGTGGCGTGACATCACGCGCAGCGACAAATACTGTTGCGGCACGCAATACACGCAGTGCGACACAGGCAACAACACGTCGCGCAACAACATCTGCGCCAACGGCGGCACGCGCATCAATTATTCAAACAGATACGGTTAACACACCGTTGTACACAGGTCGGGTCAGCACACGCGCATCTGGGATGCGTGCACGCGTTCCAACAATATCTGCATCTGGGGCAACATCAACGGAAAGTGTATCAGACACTGCAACCGTGACATCTGACATGGACGAATTGGCCCAGGTCACAGATTTCTGCAAGGCACAATATATGCAGTGCATGGATAACTTCTGTAATGTTCTGGATGACAATCAGGGACGCTGTTCATGTTCAAAGAATCTGAAAAATTATGAAAAGACAGAAACAGCACTGAAAAAAGCAACCGAAGAATTGCAAGATGTTGCACAACAGATTCAATACATCGGATTGACCGGTGAACAGGTTGAAACACTGTTTGCCCAGACCGAGGCTGAATTAAAAATGCAAAGTTCGTCCGACAATTCGCAATTGCGCAATGACTTGGACAGAATTAAGAACTTGATTGTCGATGTTAAATCAGGCACCGCATCATCAACTGTGACATCTGGCATGTCGTTTGACCTGTCGGGGCTGTTGGACTTCAATATTGACAGCACAGGTTTTGATTTATCCAGTCTGTTTGGTGGCACAACAACCAACACCAGCAGCATCAGCAATCAACGTGGCGAACAACTGTTCAAAACCGCGACGGCACGATGCAAGGCAGCTGTTTTGACAGACTGTCAGGCCCAGGGCGTCGATATTTCATTAATTACAAATTCATATGATTTGGAAATTGATAAACAATGCATTGCATATGAACGCAGCTTGACCGACGCGAACGAAGAAATGACACAGACCGTCCGCAATGCAAAAAGCGTTCTGCAACGTGCACGCCTGATGGTTGCCCAGCAAAAGAACGCATACGACATGCGCGGATGTATAAATGCACTGGATGCATGTATGCAAGACGATTATGTATGCGGTTCTAATTATGAAAACTGCTTGGATCCAACCGGCAAATATATCGTAAATGGCGAAATTGTTCTGGGTTCAGAACCAGGTATGTCCGGTTCGACCCCAACATTAAACGATGATCCAAACCTGTATTCAACATGGATATACGGTGGCGGAAACGCATGGGCCAGCAATGGTACAGTGTCGGGATATATCGAAGAATATTTACCAACAACCAATGCAGAATATCCGAACGCAAACCTGGACAAGATGGCAAACTATCTGCATAACAAGATTGGTTATATCAATAGCGATGGCAAGGTGTATGGTATGTGCGCATCTGTGTTGAACCAATGTCAAGATTACACATACAGCGGCACCGGAAATAACAAAAAATACAATGCCGGAAATGCGGTTATTCGCAACTATCTGGAACGCACAATGGTACAGATAAAGAGTGCGCAGGACGCCTTGTTATCTGACTATGCTGAGAACTGTATGACGGACGTTGCGTCATGTTTGTCCCAGAACAATTACAGTTATGGCAACAGTGGTCTATCGACGACAGGCAACCGCGCCAGTGACATTGCGGTTCAGGCATGTATGTCAGAAATCAAAACTTGCATGAGTGCGACCACCTATCCTGATGCCACAGACGATGTTTACACGTGGCTGAATGGTGCATTGAATTTGATTACCCCTGCGCAACAAAAATGCACCAGCAGCGGCGGCAAATGGATTGAAACAACAACAGGAAGTGGAACACAAGGAATATGTGAGTGTGGTTATCTAAAAAAACTGGAAAATGGTGCATGTAGTCCACTTCCCGATGACGAACAGCTGTGTACGGGAAACGGTTATGCATGGTCAGAGGATAATCAAGAATGTGTAAATCTTGATGAAGTACAGGACCGATTAACATGTGAAGAGATAAGTTTTGAGTGGGTAGACGACAAGTGTTCATAGAAGCAATCTTGAAAAAGTACAAGACGGATCAGCATGTACAGATATGGGATTTGCGTGGATGGACAACATGAGTATATAGCTTTCGTTATTTTCCCACCGCATGGTGGGATTTTTTTTAACACCAAAACAAAGCCTAAAAGGTTTTGTCATTCCAAAGCTTGACCACGGAACCCAGGTGTATGCAAAAAAAACTTTTTGGTCCCTATCCCTGCCTGCGCAGGGGTGACAAAAGTTCTTAACTTTCTGGAAATTTAATTTTTTTCAAAACAACTTTTTGCAATAAAAATAAAAACCGCCCAGATGGGCGGTATTTTTTTCGGTTCCTATTAACGAGAATAGAATTCGACGACCAATTCTGGGAACATCTGAACCGGATATGGTACATCTTCGAACGCAGGTACGCGTACAAATGTCGCTGTGAAGTTTGCACTGTCAACAGAAACATAATCTGCAAAGTTGCGTTCCGCAGATTCCAATGCCAATACAACCAATGGCATCTGTTTTGCTTTTTCGCTGACCGTGATGACATCACCTGGCTTTACCTGATATGATGCAATCTTTACGCGTTTGCCGTTAACGTTGATGTGACCGTGGCTAATCAACTGACGTGAAGAGAATACAGTTGGTGCCAATTTCGCACGATATACAACCGCATCCAAACGACGTTCCAACAAACCAATCAAGTTTTCTGGTGTGTCGCCCTTCATATTATCAGCTTCTAAATAATATGCACGGAACTTCTTTTCACCGATGTTGCCATAGTAACCTTTTAATGTCTGCTTTGCACGCATCTGTTTTGCATAATCAGATGAGTTGCCACCACGTGATGTTGGGCCATGCTGACCAGGTTTGTATTTACGTTTGTTAAATGGGGATTTTGCCTGACCCCACAAGTTTACACCCAAACTGCGTCCAATTTTCAGTTTACGTGTGCTGCGCTTTGCGCCTGCTCTTGCCATTTTTTATCCTTTTATTTTGGTTTTTTAGGTGCCGGGTTTCGTAACCAAGAACAGAATCCTTATCACAGACGGGACCAAAAAAAGCACCGTTGTTTAATCAGTTCTGATTACCCAGCGCGACGTAGTTTACTTGGTTTTATTTGAAAAATCAAGTATTTTCTGCATGGTCAGAAAGTTATTAACCCCGTTTTCATGCGCCATACGTTGCGCAATGTCAAAATTGCCACCAATTTGCGAAACGCGATGCGCATCATCACTTAACAACACAGGGATGTTTTTCGCGCCCATCATCTGCATAATGCGTGGGCTGGGGTACGGTTCATAGCAGTATGGCTTAAAAAATCTGGTATTTATTTCGACAGGGGTTTTATTAGCCGATATAGATTCAATCGCCCGCGCTTCGTGGTCAGACCACTTTTGTTCGCGCCCCAGGCCGACCTTCTTTGGCAAATCGATATGCGCCAGCCATGTAAACAACCCAGACGCCGCAGCATCTGCAACCTTTTGCCAATATAGATCCAACAATTTATCGCGTACGTCTGCGTTTGCATTTTTTATGTCATGAATATTGTACAACCGACCATCATGTTCAACAATATGACACGCGCCGATGACATAATCTGGCTTTAACGTGTCAACCGCACGCAAATATTCACGTTCCCAACGCGGATGATAAAAAAAGTCCACTTCTAGCCCACGCAAAATCTGGGTGCGTGGCTGAATAATCGCAGATAATTCATCATAATGCGGAACAAAACGGCCCATGGCTTCATCATATGACGCACTATAAATTGCGCCATACCCACCAATTTTTGCATAGTGATAAAACTTTGCCTGATTGATTTCAGGATGTAATATAAAGTGATTTGAAATACCAATCGTTTTAAAGCCCAAATGACACGCGCGCGAAACCATATCGCGCGCTGTATCTTCACCATCAAAACCGACGGTATGTGTATGTAACGTAAATCGTTGCTTCATTAAAACTTAACCTTTGGTGCAACACGTTCGCTTTCTTGGATTTCGAACATCTTTTCTGGCATAATACCAAACATACGCGCAACGATATTTGATGGGAACTGTTCAATCTGGGTATTCAGTCCCATAACAACCGTATTATAAAACTGACGCGTTGCCTGAATCTTGGTTTCTGTATCTGTCAGTTCACGCTGCAATTCCAAAAAATTCTGGTTAGCCTTTAAATCAGGATAACTTTCCGCGACCGCAAATAAACTTTTCAATGTTTCTGTCAGTTTATTTTGGGCATCACCACTGCTGGGGCCGTTGGCTGCCATCGCAGCATTACGCGCGTTTGTAACCGCACTTAACGTTTCTTTTTCATGTTTCGCCGCACCCTGAACCGTTTCAACCAAATTTGGAATCAGATCATAGCGACGCTTTAACTGAGTGTCGACGGTGGCCCAAGCCTCGCGTACTTGGTTGCGGCGCGCGATCAATCCGTTATAAACCGCGATAAAATATAATAATACAATTACTATAATTGCAATGGCTGTCCACATTTTTGTTCCCCTTTGTTATTTATTAGCAGGGGTATTTTAGAACAACAAAATGCAAAATTCAATAAATTTAATGCAATTCGTCTGCAAGGTTCGCAATCGCAATCGCATACCAGTTTGAATTATTCCAACGCTTTATACGATAAAAGTTCGGATACGTTAAATACGCGGTCACAACCGGCATTGGCGCAATATCAGAATCCATTGCATCAACAGATTTGGCGATGGAACGGGCACGCTCAACATCTGTGACATCTGCGACAATGCCGGCAACCATATCACTTTGCGGTATCGGTGAACCATCTGGATTCGTTATGCCCATGGCAGCCCATTCTGGTAATGACTTTTTCGTTTTCCCGTCCAATAAACCTAAATCAAAATCCGCAGGCAGCGCAACACGACGAACAATACGCTGGCCCTGATCCCAACCCAATTTATTCAAATAATTTCCAGCGCTGTGCATTGCGTCACTGACGTTATTAATTATATCAATACGACCGTCGCCATTGCCATCAACCCCGTATTGCGCCAACGTGGTCGGTATAAACTGAAAATGCCCCATTGCGCCCGCCCAAGAACCATAAATACTGTTTATGTCCAATTTATTCTTGTCAGCGATTTTCATTAGTGAAATTAACTGATTCCCAAAAAACGTTTCGCGACGTCCGTCATACATCAATGTTAAAAACGCATCTGTTAACTTATGACGCGACCGCACATCACCATAGTTCGATTCCATGCCCCAAAACGCCAAAATAACATGTGGCGGAACACCGTACTTATTTTCAACGCGCGCCAACATTGTCGGATATTTGTGACGCATTTTCTGACCCTGGGTAATACGAGTCTGATTCACAGTACGTGCCAGATAACCATCCAAAGTTAACTTAAATTCAGACTGGTTTTTATCACTTTTTACAATCGATGGAATAAAGGCAGGCGAACGTAATGTGGACGTTATCATCGCATCCGAAATATTTTCAGACGCAGCGCGTGTGCGCACAGAATCTAAAATCCCATACCAACGTTCCATATCAAAAGTACCCGCGCCTGCATTGGCAGACAATGGAACAGCAAACAACGTGGCAACCAGCCATGATATCATTTTGTGCGTCATGTAAAACACCCTAGATCTTGATTAAAATGCGTATTTAAAGCCCAAATGCAAACCAAATGATTGCCATGTTGCCTGCTTTAATGAATCACTAACTTTTTCGGTGTACGCAGAAACCGTTTCCAAGATTGGCAACATTATAACATTTCCGTTTGCATCAACGGTTTCTTCTAAGACATATTGACCGTTTTCATCAACCAAATACGTTGTGTATTCCGCGATATATAGTTCACCTGGAATCTTGCCAACATGGAACAAGTTTGTATCGACCTTTAATGATAGTTGCATACGGTCGGAAATCTTGTAATTGTATTCCATTTCTGCACTGTATGAATAGGCGCCATTGCTGCCTTCATCCAAGAAGGATGGATTCTGTTGCCAGTCCGTACGGTTTGGCCATATACCTTCTGATGAATATTTGGGCAGGCCAAATTGCATATAAAAACGCAGTTTGTCTTTCAGGGTCATTTGCTTTTCAATTTCCAGACCAACAAAGAAGCCAGACCATGTTGTATTATACTTGTGTGTTGTCCCCTCAACAATAACAGGACCATCACCACCAATAATCACACATTCGCCAGATGTCACACCCCATGGGATATCACCCAATGCTGAATCATAATCGCCGGTAACCAAACTGGACCCCAGTTCATTAAAACCACTGTTTGGCGCCTGAACCAGTTTAATGTCTTCTGGACTCATACACACTTGATACCAATCGTCGGGCGCAACCTCTGTCACTGGCAGGGTATAAAAATACCCATTTTCGTCGCCGTATACATAGTCGCCCTTGTCCGTCATCAGCGGCAAGTAAATCCCAGGATTTGGATAATAGTGGTTCGACATTTCTAGGTTATGCTTAAATATTTCATACCCAAATGTCGGCGATAATTTCCAACCGCCAATATCCCAGATATGATGCGCCGATATGCCGAAACGGAAATAATTACTGCGTCCAGACTGATCACCCATGGAAATCGTAAAGATACCGTATGATGGGTCAGCCTCATCAAAAGGTTTAAGATCATAGTCCATAGACAAACCGCCATGCGACATATCACCATACGCATATTCACCAAAGACTGATAAATCAAAGTCACGTAAACTGAAATTATGACGGGCACCAACACGAATTTCATTCCAAATCATGTCGTCCCATTCCAAAACAGAATTTACACCTGTTTCAAATTCAAAGTCAGCAAATCTGCGCGAATAACCAGCATACATCGTTGTTGCAGGTTCTGACCCCATCGGCATCGCAATACCATTCGCAGTCATTGTCCCAGCAATATTTGGCATCTGGGCACGCGGAACCTGATATGAATAAGTACGTGAACCGACCACCTGCTTGGTACCAGATTTACCAACATATTTGGTATATCCCTGGTTCGCATATTGGCCATAACCGGTCTGATTTGCATTTGGCGCAGACGATGTTTGATAATATGTCGGAACACCTTCGTTCGCGGCAAATGCCACCAACGGCGCAAAAATCCCCGATAAAAATGAAATCGTCCTTGCCTTCATCGTATAACGTTGTACGTATTATATCATAAAAAAATATTGTTGAAAAGCATTTTCATTTATCGCTTGCACGAACAAATTCAGGCTGTACAATATGCACGATATGAAATCCGTTGCACACAATATTTATATTCATGTTCCGTTTTGCATGTCAAAATGCAACTATTGTGCGTTTTTTTCACATGCATGCGCGTCACCAAACTGGGACACGTATGCTGAAAATATTTGCAAAGAAATCGTGTATTGGGGTGACAGGTTGGGCCACTGCGATGTACCGACGGTATTTTTTGGTGGCGGGACACCATCGCTGATGCCGGTTGGTACATTTGATACGATAATGCGCACGATTCGAAAAAACTTTAAACTGATGCCGGACGCAGAAATAACACTGGAATCAAACCCTGGGACCTTGGACGCAGCACGCCTGTCGAGCTTTGTTGACTCTGGCGTAAATCGCCTGTCAATTGGGGTGCAGAGTTTGGACGATAAAAAATTGCAATTTCTGGGCCGCAGACACAGCGTTCGTGACGCGCTGAAATTAATCGAAACCGCGTTGCAAAAAAACATTCGCGTTTCTGGGGACTTTATTTATGGGTTGCCGCACGAAACGCCTGACGATGTTATACGAACATGTAATCAAATAAACACGCTGGGGATAACACACTGTTCAATGTATGAACTGACCATAGAAAGCGATACGCCATTTGGTAAAATGAATTTGGAAATGCCGGACAATGACACAATGGCACAAATGTATATTGCAATTGGCGACACACTAAAACTAGCACGGTACGAGGTTTCAAATTATGCCACAGTTGGCCACGAATGCGTACACAATCAAAACATATGGGACGGGATGCCATATGTCGGGATTGGCAATGGCGCCGCCGGCCGTGTGTATGTAGACAACCAATGGTACGAACAGCGGGGCAACAATGCGCAATTTGAAAAAATATCAGCCGACACGCGCGCTGTTGAAATTTTAATTACATCCATGCGAACGGTTCGCGGTTGTGAATTGACAGACGCAACAAAAAACGCTATTGATATGGATTGGGTTCAACAGAATCCGGAACTAATCAAAATACAAGACAATCGCATTGTGGCAACAAAATCAGGCATGCTGATTTTAGATGACATAATGATAAACCTAATAAAGTAAAGAAAATGGAAAGTAAATTTTGGAATATTGTTGGCGTTATTGCGGTTGTTGCCGCGGTAATTTGGGCGCATTCTGTACACAGGGGGAAAACAATGAACGCAGGAATAAAAATCGAAAACATGGACACAAGCATCAAACCAGGCGATGACTTTTATGGATACGCGACGCATGGTTGGCAGGTAAAAAATCCGATTCCTGATGACTATTCCAGATACGGCGCATTTGAAGTGTTAAGAAACACGAATCTGGAACGCACACGTGAAATCGCAGAAAACGATACCGGCAAAATAGGTATGCTGTACAAGATTGCAATGGACGAAAAAAAACTAAATTCAGACGGTATTGAACCTGTTAAGCCATTGTTGACCGAAATAGATAATCTGACACGCAATGACTTAGAAAAATATTTGGGCAATATGCATAAATTTTCATCTGCGTTTTGGGGCGATGGCGTCGCGTTGGACGAAATGGACAGCGAACATTTCCTGTACAATATTGGCCAGGGGGGACTGGGGCTGTCGCGCGACTATTATTTCGATACAGATGCCAAGACAATTGAAGTCAGAAAGAAGTATAAAGAATTTATAAAAAAACAAATGGCAAATTTCGGCATCGACGTTGATGTTGAAAAACTGTATAAATTCGAAGAACGCATGGCACAGTCATTTTATACAAAAGAAAAACTGCGCGACCCACATGCAAACTATCACAAAATGAGTATTAATGAAATCAAAGAAAAGTTTTCAGGCTTTGATTGGGATACATATTTGTCTGCACGTGGCGCATCGCACGCGACACACATTAACATGGCCCAGCCAGAGGCAATCACCGAATCAATCGCGATTATGAACGATACAGATTTTGAATTGATTAAAACATATTTGAAATACCGTATCGTCAGCGGTGCGGATACTGTTCTGGACGACAAAACATATGACATATCATTTGACTTTTACAATCGCACAATGGCGGGACAAAAAGAACCAAAGCCACGTTGGAAACGTGCTGTATCAATGATTGACGGTTCACTGGGGGAAATGGTTGGACGCCTGTATGTTGATAAATACTTTTCATCTGATGCAAAAAAACGCATGCAGACATTGGTAAAGAATTTGCAACGCGCATATGCATTGCGCATTGAAAATTTAGACTGGATGTCAGAGGTAACAAAACAAAAAGCACTGGAAAAATTATCAACATTCAAGGCAAAAATTGGATACCCAGACAAATGGCGCGATTATTCAAAACTGGAAATCAAAGACGATTCTTTGTGGGCAAACATGATGCGCGTCGCAGAATTCGAAGATGCGTTCTGGATTGAAAAAATCGGTCAAGAAAAAGACCCAACAATCTGGTACATGAATGCACATGAGGTTAATGCATATTACGATCCATCGACAAATGAAATCTGTTTCCCAGCAGGTATCTTGCAATACCCATTCTTTGACATGGGGGCAGACGATGCGTTTAACTATGGCGCGATTGGCGCGGTTATTGGTCATGAAATGACGCACGGATTTGACGATTCTGGACGCCACTTTGATAAAGACGGAAATATGAAAGATTGGTGGACAGAAAAAGATGCCAATGGTTTTAACGAACGCGCAAACGTTATGAAAGAATTCTTTGACGGAATAAAGATTAATGACGAAGTCAATGCGAATGGCGAATTTACACTGGGCGAAAATCTGGCAGATTACGGCGGTGTATCAATTTCGTTTGATGCATATAAAAAATTTGGCACACCGTCCAATGATGTAAACGGTTTGACATCCGACATGCGATTCTTTATTGCATATGCAGGCGCATGGGCGCAAAACATTCGTGCGGACGAAGAATTGCGTTTAACCAAGGTTGACGAACATTCGCTGGGCAAGAATCGTGTAAACGGCATCTTGCCACACATCGGCGCATGGTACGACGCATTTGGCATAACATCTGATGCGCCAATGTATATATTGCCTGGCGAACGTGTAAAATTGTGGTAAGAAAACAAACAATAATAAAGACAAATAAAAATCCCCAGTTACCTGGGGATTTTGTCCAATATATGTTAGTTTTTTTATTTTCTGTTCTATCCAATTTTTAGAAACGAACATTCAGGCGAACACCCAATTCTGCCTTGACATCTGTGGTGTTCTGGGATTGACGATGACCATTGTCAAATGTGTATTCACCGTAAACCGCAACCTGCATCGCATCTGTGATTTGATTTGCAACAGTGACGTTAAAGATATATTCATCAAAACCGTCGTTCATGTCTGCAACTTCGTTTAACAATGTGTTAACAATTGTTTTCTGATATGCAGCCAACATTGGATTTGCCGATACGTCTTTCAATGATGTTGCCAAACCTTCGACACCGTTATCTTCGTGACGTTTCCATGTAAATGAACCGCCAACAGACCAACGATCATCAATCTGATAGAATGTTTTCAAACCAGCATTAAATTCTGTTGTAGATTTCAAATCAACGGAAATTTCATCTGGGATACCGAATGTAGAGACCGGCATACCACCAACAGAGAAGTCAGAAACATCAATGCTGTTGTTATCGTTGCCGAATGTACGCAAAACTTCTGCGAATGCGGCAGCGGTGAATTTAGACCATGTGCGTCCAAACTGTGTTCCAACATGGAAACCCCAACGGCCATTTGAATAGTTATCATATGTGAAACCATTCGCAGCATAAGAGCCGGACATTTCACTGATACCACCCAACTGGGCATCAGCATACAAATCCCATGCGAAACCTGTATCTGTATCAATTACACGGTATTTCAAACCAGCACGACCCAGGTGCATACCCTTGCGGTCAATGTCGCCGTCATGTGTATAGCCAAATTTGCCATACAATTCCAGACGGTCTGTGATACCGTAACCTAATTCTTCGTGCAGACGCCAAACTGGAAATTCGGTTGCGCCCGCGTGTTCTTTCTGTTTTTGTGCCTGTGATGCGTCTGTCTTTTTATACATAACACCAACAGATGTTTTGGAATAAACCGTGCCTTGTGTCGGCATATACAGTGGGTTCTCCAAATTCGCAGCATATGCAGGTGCCGCCAAAACGGATAATGCAACCGCTGCCTTTACTGTTTTTTTCATCTTTATAACTCCTTGTTTTCGATGAAATTCCACACCCCCATTATTGGCAAGATGCGGGTCCATATCCATACCGCCCATTATTGGCAACAGTATGTGTTTGTGATACGAACGTTAAGTATTTTTACCCATCGCAAAACAATTGTCAAAAAATCTTTTTTCTTGACATATGTCCCTTGAAAAGTTATGGCACGCGAACTATATAAATATGATGTGGATGGACAGCCGCATTTTAACAAAAGGAGTCCGACATGACAAAACAAGTAAATATCGCAAATTTTCAACAAAAATTTATCATCAATGTTGACGCCAAGACAGCCAAACAGATATCAGTGGAACAACGCAAAATTCTGACCCAGGCATATATGAAATTGTTTTCTGGGTTTGCGTGGGTAAACTGGACACAAAAACATTCGCTGGGGCGCGCATGGCAAACTGCACTGGGGCAATGTGCATCGATGGTTGCGACAAAAAACACAAAAAATCCAGCTGCACGATACCTGAACAATGTTTGCGACGCACATAAAAAATACTGGTCACGCATAATCATGCTGAACCCAAACAGCGAAAACACAATCGATAAAAATGAAGACTATGTCAAAAAAATGCGCATGCATGGCCAAAAGATGATTAAACAAGCCATGGATATAATCAATATGATTCTGGCACGATATAACGAATTCATGGAAACAATCGAGGCACAACAAAAGCCAAAACAAAAGGCACAAGAACAACAAAACAATAACGAACAGAAAGAACAAGAGCAGGCAAAACAAGAACAAGCAAAAAAGCCAG
>JAFTTY010000031.1 GCA_017466525.1 Alphaproteobacteria bacterium | reverse complement strand
CGATACGACGCAGGTTCATATTTTCGCCAATTGTTGAAATTGTTGCTGCGATATCATCTTTGACGGCCGCCATTGTTGCATCAAAGTCGCCTTTTAATTCCATTGCTTTGGCTGCAACATCTGCGACCAACTTTTGGAATTTTTCATTTTTTGCAACGAAATCTGTTTCTGCGTTTAATTCAACGACACAGCCCAAATCATCACATTTCACGACAGTCACCAAACCAGATGCTGCGACACGACCTGCTTTTGAAGCAGCCTTTACGATACCCTTTTGACGCAACCAATCTGCAGCGGCTTGAATATCGCCATCATTTTCCATCAAGGCTTTTTTACAATCCATCATACCTGCGGATGTTTTTGCACGCAATTCCTGGATTAGTTTTGCTGTAATTTCTGCCATTGTGTTATCTCCCGTAATAAAGTAAAAATTCATATATGTGGGGCGAAACGCCCCACGTTTTAATAACCAGACAAATTATTTATCTGCTTTTTCGGCCATTTTGCCACGACGTTCTGCACGTGCTTCAGATGTTTTTGATTTAATCTTGGCTTCTTTTTCCTTGATTTCATCTTCCAAGTCATCTGCTGCATCTGCACGCATATCGGATTCGACTTTTTTACCAGCCGCCCCGCCCAAGCGTTTTTCAATCCCGGACAGAATTGCATCAACGAACAGGTCGCAATACAACTGTGTTGCACGGGCTGCGTCGTCATTACCTGGCACTGGATAGTCAACCATTTCTGGATTTGCATTTGTATCACAGATTGCGATTGTTGGGATATCCAGATTTTTTGCTTCACGAACTGCGTTCATTTCACGTGGCACGTCGATAACGACCATTGCCTGTGGAACACCGTGCATATCCATAATACCGCCAAAGATATCACGCAGTTTTTCGACTTCCTTGGTCATAACGCCGACTTCTTTTTTGGTCAGGCCCAATTTTTCTGCATTTGCGATATCGACTTCCATCTTTTTCAAGCGACGGATAGACTGTGAAACTGTTGTCCAGTTTGTTAACATACCACCCAACCAGCGGTTATTAACATAGTATTGTCCACAACGTTCGGCTGCATCTTTGACAATATCTTTTGCCTGATGCTTTGTTGCCACGAACAAGACCTTGCCGCCAGCGGCTGCGATTGCTTCCAGTGCAACCAACGAGCGATGCAACAACGGTGCAGTTTTATTCAAGTTAATGATGTGGATTTTATCTTTTACGCCATAAACATATGGTGTCATCAACGGATTCCAGCGACGTGTATGGTGTCCAAAGTGAACGCCGGCTTCCATCAACTGTTTCATTGTAAATGTTGGCAATGCCATATTTTTTACCTTTTTTTGTGTTGTTATCCTCACCGTCTGCGAAACCCAAATACAATGATTTGGACACAAATATTACAGAACGGCTGTGTTCTTCGCACAAAGTGCGTAGCCCGATATTACCCGACCTGCTACAAAAAATCAAGTAAAAATATAAAAAAATCTGCAAAATCAGACAGGAAAAAAGCCTTAAATTCTATTGACAAACCATTCCTTTGTCCTATATTTATAGTGTGGTGGCACGGCCACCAGGATAAAAGAGGTTGAAATGACAGGAAACAGAACATTTTTGACGGCTGTTTTATGTGGCACGGTTTTATGTGTCCCTGCCATTGCCAACAATTGCGACAACGAAATCTATCGTCGCTATAACCCTGACCGGTGTAAGGATTACACATCCACCGATTCCGGTCTATCATTTGGTGCGACAGCTGGTATAATTGGCGGTTCTGCGGCACTGATTGGTGGCACGATTGCATTACTGGGCCTGTCATCATCTGGTGACGATGGCGCCCCAGACAACAGTCGAACATCTGTCAACTATGTTCAACCGACCTTGCCGTCATATACATTGGTTGGCGCCGACATCGACGAAGTAAGTTTATCATCTATTACATCAAACCGTGAATACAGCCGCAACCACGACCAATACAACGAAATTCGTCTTGCATATTCGCTGGCCCGTGGCTACACAGGCAAAAATTCAACAATTGCGGTTTTGGATTCCGGCAAGAACTCATACCACGGCAGTAATGTTGCCTATTTGGCGGGCGCACAAATTGCCCCAGACGCAACAATCAAATCATACCAAGTATCCTATGGCCAAACAGAATTCAAATCATTTTATGAAATCGGCAATGTAATTAACAGTGCAACCGCCGACGGCGCAAACATTTATAATTTCAGTTGGGCGGCCACCAACGCATCTGCGACCGACATTCGCAACTATAACCAGATGGTTAACAACACAGACAAGAACTTTATAAATTCTTTAAAAAATGCAGCAAACCAGAATGATGCAATTTTCGTCTGGGCGGCGGGCAACGAATACAATTCTCAATCCAGCGCACTTTCCGCCCTGCCCCTGCACGTCCCAGAATTACAAGGCCACTTCGTTAACGTTGTCGCATACGACACTGCGACCGAATCCCTGGCATATTTCAGCAACGCCTGCGGCATAACCCAGAATTATTGCATTACCGCCCCTGGGACGTCTATTGACTCGCCCAAATCCGACACACCACTGGACGGCACCAGTTTTGCAGCCCCAATTGTTTCGGCCGCCGTTGCTGTATTACACGAAGCGCACCCCTATCTAAAATCATCTGAAATATTATCTTTGTTATTTGATACCGCCCGTGACATTGGCACCCCTGGGGTAGACGCAACCTATGGCCACGGCCTGCTGGACCTAGAACGTGCAACCCGTCCCGTTGGGGCCAGCCTTGTTCCAATTTCTGACACCGTCACTGTATCTTTGCGCAAATCACACATCAGCGGCACAATCGGCCACCAAATAAAATCAGAAAACATAACCTTTGCCTTTGTTGACAGTTACGGTCGTCCATTTAACACCCAACTGAACGACAACATATCTATCAAGAACCGCAGCATTGGTTTTGAACATCTAACCGCAAATAACAACCCCGGCATCCAGTTTAAGAACATTGAATTTGGATTTCGTCCAACAAACTTGTTTTCAAGTGATGGCTTTTTATCCACAGATTCCCAGAACATTATAACCTATGTCGGTTTTAACAATAACCTGAACATTGGCGAATACGAACTGTTCCATCGCACCACAATCGGCACAACGAACCCAACCCCATCATCAGAATCTATAATCAGTGGTTTTTCAAACATCTATACTGCATCCATTGAATTTGGTGTAAAACATAACGATTGGCGTTTCAGCATTGGCACCCCAGACACGATTATCGCCGGCCAAATGAATCTGCGCACTGCATCTGGCCGTCGCACAAATGGCGAATACAAATTTAACACCCATACCATAGACCTGGCAACCCGTCCATCCATTGCGTTTAATGCGACATATAAACATTTGACGGTTGGCTTTGTTGATAATCCATACGGTCGTGACGAAGTTTATACAATTGCCAAAACCAAATTACAGTTTTAAGGTTGGGATAACCTGGCCATTAACAACCCCTGGACCAATATCCCGTTTTTCGATAAAACGCTGTAATGTATCTCGATGCACCCGCAACCGTCGTGCGATTTCATATTTACTGCGTCCATCTTCCAGTTTTTGTGATATATATCTTTCCCGACCTGCCAATTTAGATTCATTTCTGCTGCCCATCGGTCGTCCAATATGTTTACCTTCGGCCTTGACACGTGCCAAAGCCTCTTTTGTTCGTTGTGAAATCAGATTTCTTTCAATTTCCGCAGACAACCCAAATGCAAACGCCAGCACCTTGGACGTTATATCCGACCCCAACCTGTAATTATCCTTGATTGTCCATATTTTTGCCCCAACATCCATACAGTGATGCAAAATACTCATCACTTGCAATAAATTACGTCCCAATCTGGACAATTCAGACGCAATAATCAAATCATCTTTTTGGATTCGCCGCAGCAAGCGTCCCAACTTACGTTTATTCAAATCCTTGGTTGCAGAAATAGTTTCTTCTATCCAACAATCTATTGCCAAATCCTGTTTTGCACAGAATCTTTTTATTTCAAAGCGTTGGTTTTCTGTTGTCTGATGGTCTG
>JAFTTY010000030.1 GCA_017466525.1 Alphaproteobacteria bacterium | reverse complement strand
TTGGAATTGATTTAGTCGAATGCGACCGCTTTTTAGACTGGTCCGCGTTCAAAAAACAGCGCATTTTCACAAAAAAAGAACTAGAATACGCCGACAATGACAACGCAAATTCAGAAAAACATCTGGCAAACTTTTGGGCCGCACGCGAGGCTTTCTTAAAAGCACTGGGGACCGGCTTTGGCGAAGACATTGCATTTTCAGATGTATCTGTTGTACATAATGATGCCGGCAGACCTGAATTATTAATCACAGGTGGCGCAAAAACAGCGTTAAAAGAAAAAACAGGCGGTGATGCAAATATACACCTATCAATCACGGACCAGGCAGAATATTGCGCCGCCATGGTTGTAATTGAAACCAAATAAAAAAACTGCCATTTGGCAGTTTTTTTATTTAAGATTCTTCTTCATCGATTTCTTCTTCATCGTCACCAGATTCAACCGCATTTAAATCAATTTCTTTTGGTATGCCCAAAATATCTTCAATCTTATCTGACGCAGAATCCAAATCCATCTTGTGCAGGACTGCAAATTCCTGGGCCATACGTTCCAACGCACGCAAATACAATTGACGTGCAGAAAACGTCATAGTATCAGCCGCACTGCGACGTTGCAAATCACGTACCACCTCTGCCAACTTCATTGGATCGCCAGAATTAATATTTTCTTCATACTGTGCCGCACGGCGCGCCCAAATCATACGTTTCGCACCAGCCTTGCCCTTGGCACTGGCAATTGCCTCGTCCATCTTCTTTGCAGACGACAATGGACGCAAACCCGAAATTTCCGCACGTTCCAGTGGCACACGCAACGTCATGTGATTACGTTCAAAATCAATTACCAATAATTTTATCTTTTGGCCTGCGATTGTTTGCTCTTCGATACGCAACAATTTACCAACACCTTGTGTTGGATAAACAACATACTGTCCTGTTTTAAAATCTAACTTTTTACTTGGCATTATTTTACCTTTTTACGGTTGCCATCCTCTCTGTCCCTGGCATTATACCACAAAAAAAGTCAAAAAACAAATAATTGACGAAAAAATTAATCCCCCGAACTTTCGGGGGTAAATATTTATCTGGTTATACGACGCATTGTACCAGTTCTGCGAATCGCAGATGAACGCGTTGCCTCGGTCGTGCCAGACGAAATTGCACAAACCCATTTACCACCCTGCAAGATAGCCGTTTCGCCGGCTGCACAATCTGGCTTTTCCAACCGCCATGCAAAACAACTGCCTTTTTGATAAGATTCATACGTCGCATTATCACCACCACGGGTATATGCACCATATTCTGGATTCCATTGCCCCTGCGCTTCGCCACCGCACCACTTACGCTGGCCCCAGCATTCGACACAATTATTCTTGTTATCACACAATTCAACGGGTCCCGACGTCACCTGATAACCACTATTTGGCTTATCACCCTTACCCATCATTTTTCCGGTTTCTAAATCGCGACACCACAACTTCTGACATTCAGCGGTTGCGATTCCATCCGTCTTTTTGCGCGATTCAATCAACACATAACCCGGGCCACATGACGTAAATGCCGCATCTGCCGACATAACACAACCAATTGATAATAATGCAAAAATAAATACTCTCTTTCTCATACTATGTATTTTACATTATTTAGGTGTTTTAAACAAGACAAAAAAGTCGCGCCCAATGGCGCAACCTTATTACTGTCCCAGACCGGCCGGACTAAATCGTCCAATATTATTAAACAATTCTTCCAGCGCACTAAGTTCAACCGCCGCAGGAATCTGTGTTTCGCCATCTGCAATTTTAACATCCGGCAAATCATCATCATGCAAAACCTGGGTCTTTACAACACGCGTTCCATCAACCCACGCCAACAAAACAGTTTCATCTGTAAATGTTGGCGCCAATGGCCCACGATAATTTTCATCTGCGCCAAAATATATCCACACTTCGTTACCATGTATGGTTTTCACCTGGGGTGCACCAATTTGTTCAATCAACGCATCAGTGGTCTTGATTTTCGCGACTTGACTTTCCAAATCATCAGGGAATACATACCCACGATGTTTTGTCTGGAAAGTACACGCCGTCAATAATATTGCAAATAATATTGATATTTTTTTCATTTTAACCTTCCCCATTTTCTTTAACAACTGGCTTGTTCAGCATTGCAAACTGTGCAATATGCTTTTTCAGTTCACTTTTATACGCATTATTCGCCTTGGCCAAATCTACCAGCTTATTAAACTGTGGATTTGCAGAACGCGCTGCCCCAAATCTGGATTCCGTCTTCAAGAAATCTTCCAACGGCGTTGGATTATCGATTCGCGAATCCATGGTCAATGGATTATGCCCTTCGTCAATCAAACGCGGATCAAATCGGAACAATGGCCATGCCCCCGTATTAACCATTTGCATTTGGTGTTCTGGGCCATTTTGCAATGCGAACCCATGTGCAATACATGGCGCATACGCCAATATGATCGACGGTCCATTAAACGATGCAGCTTCACGGAATGCGCGTATTGCCTGGGCCTGATTTGCCCCCATCGCAATTTGCGCAACATATGCACCCGACATCATCGCAATCATCCCCAAGTCTTTCTTTGCATGTTCTTTGCCACCAATCGCAAATTTCATACTGGCGCCGAACGGCGTTGACTTTGACTGCTGACCACCGGTATTTGAATAACCTTCGGTGTCCAAAACCAAGATATTAACATTTTCACCGCTATGTAATATATGATCAACGCCACCATATCCGATATCGTATGCCCAACCGTCACCGCCGATAATCCAAACAGACTTATCAACAATTTCACCAACCAGACTTTCTGCCAATCGTGCACGCGGACCATCAATTGTCGCCAACTGGGCACGCAATTGTTTTTCTATTTCACGCTGTTTTGCAGAATCTGTTTCGTCAAATAACGCCTCAACATCCTTGATTCCCAATTCGAACAACAAGGCTTTCAGATTATCGCGCTTTTGATTTAACGCCAATCGCATACCTAAACCATATTCTGCATTATCTTCGAACAAAGAATTCGACCATGCAGGTCCCCTGCCCCGTGCATCCTTGGTCCACGGCGTTGTTGGCAAATTCGCCCCATAAATTGACGAACAGCCTGTTGCATTTGCAACCACCATGCGTTCACCAAACAAGTGTGACAGCAATTTAACATACGGCGTTTCACCACAACCTGCACACGCACCTGGGAATTCAAAATAATGCGGCAACAATTCAACATGCTTTGGAATATTCAGATTTAACTTTTCACGATCAATATCTGGAATTTCCAAGGCATTATTAAATGCCGACTGCTGTTCTGCCATCACATCACGTGCGGGCACCATTGACAATGCCCCCGTCGGACAATTTTTCACACAAATATTACAACCTGTACAATCTGCCGGTGAAATATTTAATGTAAAGTACATATTTGGTCCCAATTCTGGTGTTTTCATTGGAACAACTTTTATACCCTTGGCGCGCGCTTGTTCTGCCTGTTCTTCCGTTAATGCTTTGATACGAATAACCGCATGCGGACACAACATAGAACACTTGCCACACTGGATACATTTTTCCAAATCAACGGTTGCAACCTTGTCTGAAATTGCACGTTTTTCGTACTTTGATGTACCAACCGGATATTGACCGCCACCAAATTGACCATCGATACGGAAACGCGAAACAGGAATCGCATCACCACGCTGCGCGGCAATTTCACCCAACGTCCCCGCAATTTCCGCCGGTGTATCCAATGTCATCGCAGGTACAAAATCTGGTGCAAAACTGGAAATAGATGACGGCACCTTATACTGATGCAGGAATTCTGCCGCCCTATCAACCGCCGCCCAGTTTGCAGCAACAACATCCATACCCTTTTTCTTGTACGTTTTTTCAATTGCGACTTTTGCACTTTCTGCCGCCTGTGCTGGGTCAATAACCTGTGTCAAATTAAAGAAATTCAACATAATAAACGTGTTAATACGATTCCCCAACCCCAATTCGGCAGCGGCCCGATTCGCATCCAAGAAATACACTTTTGCACGAATTCTGATTAAATGTTCCTGGGTGTCACGTGGCAGGTTTGCAAATGCAACATCAGGTGCCATTGACGTGTTAATCATCACCGTTCCGCCGGCACGCAATCCACGGAACACATCAAAACGTTGCGCAATCATAAAGTTTGAAACACTGATAAAATCCGCAACCTCAACCAAATACTGACTTTTTATTGGCGCATCTGAAAAGCGAATATGCGACGCCGTCAAACCGCCAGATTTTTTGGAATCATAAACTGCGTATGACTGGGGATATAAATCAGAATTTTCCCCAACAATTTTTACAATATTTTTAACCGCGCCAACGGTACCATCACTGCCAATACCATATAAAATTGCGGTTTTAAAGTTCGGATCTTCGACAGAAAACGCAGGATCAGTTTTTAATGAAGTGCCACTTAAATCATCGTCGATACCGACTGTAAAGTTATGATGTAACGTTCCACGCATCAGATTTTCATAAATCGCCTTTACATCGCGTGGCTTAAATTCTTTTGATCCCAAACCATATCGTCCACCAAATACCTGAACACTGTCACCGACAACTGATTTTACATCTTGATACAACGGTTCACCAATACTGCCTGGTTCTTTCGTTCTGTCCAGCACAGCAATACGCTTTACAGATTTCGGCAACGCGTTCCGGAACGCATCGACCGGGAATGGACGATACAAATGCACCTTTAAAACACCCAATCCAGATGGCAAATGCGCCAACGTTTCTTCGATGGTGTCAACACCGCTGCCCATTGCAACAATAACATTTTCTGCATTTTCGTCACCGACATAATCAACCAAGTTATATTTACGCCCAGTCAATTTTGCAAACATATCCATCATATTTTGAACAATTTCTGGCGTTTTTTCATATAGTGGATTTGCAGCCTCGCGTCCTTGGAAATAAACATCTGGATTTTGCGCGGTACCACGTATTGTTGGATTATCAGGCGTCATACCACGCGCACGGTTTTCCAACACCAAATTTTCTGGAATCATTTCACGCAAAACATCATCATCGATTCGTGTTAAGCGTGATTCTTCGTGACTGGTACGGAATCCGTCAAAAAAGTGCAAGAACGGAACACGCGTACGTAATGTTGCCGCATGCGCAATCGCCGCCATATCATGCGCCTGTTGCACGTTGTGTGAAGACAACATTGCAAAGCCCGTTGAACGCACAGACATAACGTCACTATGATCACCAAAAATTGACAAGGCATGTGTCGCCAGCGCACGCGCCGCGACATGCATAACAAACGGCGTCTGTTCACCGGCAATTTTATACATATTTGGAATCATCAATAACAATCCCTGTGACGCAGTAAACGTCGTTGCCAAAGAACCCATTTGCAATGCGCCATGCATCGCACCGGCGGCACCGGCCTCAGACTGCATTTCGATAATCTGTGGAATTGCCCCCCAAATATTCTTTTTATGCTGAAACGACCATTCATCTGCCAGTTCACCCATTGTACTGCTGGGGGTAATTGGATAAATCGCTGCAAAATCAACACATCTATACGCAACGTCCGCCGCCGCCCAGTTTCCATCAACAATCAATTTAGACATTTTTCTTCCTTCTTACTAAACATTTTTATCCCGACAATAATACCCCCAAAATACCCCCAAAGCAAGAATTTGTTGCAAAAACACCCTTGACAAACATTTGGTTTGTATTATATTTATCACAACCAAACTAATTAAAGGTTAAAAACATGACACAAATCATAAACCCAAACAAATCGCCACACTATATATCTGACGATAATTGTATTTATATCTTGGGCGACTTTGAACACAAAACAATGAGCGAACTGATCGGTCAAATATCCACGATGATTCGACAGTTACCAACCGAACCAATATATAAAGCCAACAAAAAAATCGTATCTCCGTACGATATTTCTGCTGATTCCAACCCGATTATCGATATCTTTATCGATTCCGCTGGTGGCGACACAAATATGTTAAACGACATATCCACCCTGTTAAACATTGCCAAAATGCGCGGTGCAATTATTCGCACAACTGTCCTGTCACGCGCATACAGCTGCGGCAGTCTGTTGGCAATCCAGGGCACACCAGGTTTTAGAATCATGTCACACTGCGCACAACACATGATACACTTTGGATCATTTGGGGTTCAGGCAGATTCTGAAAAAATGGCGAAACATATACTAGAAAACGCTTTAAGAAAAAAAGAAATTACACACGATAAATACAAAACATATACAAAGATGTCCCAAAAAGACATAAAAAGATTAACCACATCCGAAGGCGAATTCTGGGACGCACAAAAGTGCCTAAATAATGGATTATGCGACTGGATTATTGGCGAAAACGGCATATTAATCGGACGCGGCCAACGTTAATCCAAATAAAAACGGGGATAATTCCCCGTTTTTTATTTTTTCTTTTCAGATTTTGGTTCTGACTTTTTTTCAGGTTCTGCATATTATGTTTGTGCCGCAGAATCTGCCGCCAAATCCGTTGGTGTCATCAAATTACGTGTTTTCATCTTACTCATTGCAATAACCATATCCATTGCACGTTGTAACTGATAATCACGCGCATCTTTTTCTTCATCGCTTAATTCTTCGTATGGTGTTTCTTCGTCATCCTCGTCATCTTTATCGGACTTATCAGACTTTTTCTTATCTTTCTTTTTTGCCTTGTCATTTTTCAGAGAATTTTTGAAAGACGCCTCTGAATACATGCTTTCTTTCTTTTCCAGAACCTCTAACTTTGAATGTAATACTTCCACGTCTGGTGTAATACCTTCATTTTGAATTGAACGTCCAGACGGGGTATAATAACGTGCAATTGTAATATGAATTGCCGTACCGTCACCCAATGGTTTTTGCTGTTGCACACTGCCCTTACCAAAAGACTGTGACCCCATTACCAGACCACGTCCATTATCCTGCAACGCACCCGCAACAATTTCTGACGCAGACGCCGAACCGTGATTAATCAGCACGACAACAGGCTTTCCGTTTGCCAAATC
This sequence comes from Alphaproteobacteria bacterium, assembly GCA_017466525.1. Classification (GTDB taxonomy): domain Bacteria; phylum Pseudomonadota; class Alphaproteobacteria; order Rs-D84; family Rs-D84; genus Enterousia. Next base: position 3,488 of record JAFTTY010000030.1, on the reverse strand, counting down.
ACCTGGATTTGCATACACACGTTCGATATCTGTCTTTTCCTTGCCACGCGTTGATACAATTTCACCACCATCCAAGAAAGCATCTGACACCTCAATCGCCGCGGTCAAATAGCCCCCCGGATTATTTCGCACGTCAACAACATACCCAACAACATCCTTCTTTTCCAGTTTTGTTAACGCTTCTTTCAAATCCTTGTCTGTTGTCGCACCAAAATCAGATATTCTGATATACCCAATCTTTGGCGTATCTTTATCCTCTGGGTCTGCATCAGCAAGTGTCTTTTCAGAATACTTAACAGACTTTACCTTAATAATGGCACGTTTTAATGTCATCTCTTTTGGTTCACCATCGTCCGAAACAACCGTTAATTTAACCTTGGTTCCTGGACGCCCCTTCATCTTTTTAACCGCCTGATTCAATGTCAAATCAAATACCTGTTCGCCATCGATATGGGTGATATAGTCGCCTGCCTTGATACCTGCCTTGTCCGCTGGCGTATCATCAATTGGCGAAATCACACGTACGGCCCCCTTGTCACTGGTAATCTGAATCCCCAGACCACCAAATTCCCCATGCGATTTATCATTAAATTCCTTAAAATCATCCGCAGACAAGTACGAAGAATGCGGATCTAATTCTGCCAACATGCCGTTCATTGCCGCCTCTAACATCTTTTTTTCATCGGCTTCTTCGACAAAATTTTCACGTGCAACCTCAAATACCAGGGCAAATTTTTTCAATTCTTCATAAATCTGTTCATCCGTCAAATGCTTAATCGGCTCTTCCTTTTTAGGCTTTTTCGCAGCCAAACAATCCGCCATTGGAACAATTAACGCCATCAAAACCAATAATTTCTTCAACATATATTTACCCCTTTCCTAAACAGTAAAATCAGCATAAAACAAATTAAAAATGCATTCAACACCATTTTTTACAAAAAAATAAAAAACACGTTCTGGTATTGACATTTTATTTTTTTGTACTACAATAAATTACAACAAGCATTAACCACGCACATTTTATGGGGGTTACAAAACATGCCAGACAACAGCAGAACACACTTTATAAAGGTACCACTTGAAAATCCTAGCCGGAGCAAACTGATGCATCCGACCAGTATGGATTTATCACGCCCATGCATATTGATATTAGGTGGCGAAAACACAGACACACAAAATTGGGCACACAATTATTGCATTTCCATCGCAAAAGCACTGCATTTTAACGGCATCAAAGAAGGCTTAGACATATATTCTGTATATTATAAATTAAGCGATCGCGACAGTGGTCTGGACCGTTTAAACCTGTTTCGTAAATTTCGCGGCACCCAAAATTTAATAGATTACGGTAACGGCTTAACAATGACTGATATAACATATATGGGTCAGTCTTATCCATTAAGCAACGTATACCCAAATTATATATACGACATTTTTAATTTTGCATTTATCCCGCGCTTGTTCAAATGCGACAACCCAATGTCACCTAAGGAAATTAAAGAAAATTTCAGAAAAATGATAGTGTTTACACATTGTCATGGTGCATATGTATTGCGAATGATAGAAGATTATATGATACAAGAATCGAACAGATTAACACCATCGCGAGAAGACATGTACGACATACAAAAAAGCATATTGACAATAAACCACGCGCCATTTGCCCCATTGGAGCAATGCAAATTTTCTGCCGTATCATTTACCAGCGCATCTGATACACAATTAAATTATTATAATGAACTTAGTTATCATATGCGCAAATCACCAAACAAATTCAAACCTGCATTTTTTGGTCAAAAATTCGGCAACGTCATGATTACAAGCCGAATAAAAGAAGATATAACCAAAGAACATAGTCAAGTCGGTCTTAGTGGCGACCCAAGGGACGAACACACATTAACAGAAAACGGCAAAATATTATTTGCCACCGAACGCAATGCATTACTGGAAGGTACACGCGCGATGCTTGCAAATAAACCAATCCCGACAATTCCAAATCTAGTCAGCGCCCCAGACCATTATTTTGATTTCTATGACTTTAAGTCACGCGGTCTAAAAATCTGCAAAGATTTAGGAATAAAAACACGCTAATACAGAATAATACTAATGACTAAATTAAAAAATCTTATCCACGGACGTGAAACATACATTGCCGATTTTGGCCCAGGCTTTGTTATGAAACGCCCCCTGCCAACGTTTGGGGACGACGCACGCGCAGAATGGTTGCAAAAACAACACAGAACCAAGGAAGTAATCGACGCAATCTATAACGTTGGTAATCCACGATATAACATTCCACGCATGCATTTTATCAAAGACGATGAATTTCAGCTGTTGGAAGAACGTGCCCCAGGCAGCCCATTGACCGCCGAACTGTACAAAACATTATCACGCAGACAACGATACGAAATTATTGACGGTCTGGCGGCATTCTTGGTTGATATGAACGAATCAAAACCCATTCAGCAAATTGAACCACATCAAATAAAGCATGATTTAAAATTTGAACGCCTGAACAAATTTGTCGAAAACAAAATGCAAAACTGGTTCAACGTCAATGAAATAAAATATTTGTCAAAGATATGCGAAAAAATCAATAAATTTGAATATAACACCCGATTAGCATGGTCACATTGCGATTTAAATTCAGGGAACGTTCTATACGATCCCGAAACCAGTACATTGTCCTTTATCGACTTTGCAGAGGCAAACTATAATTTCATATATCGCGACATATTTTCCCCATTGCCAATCGAACTGGATATATATAAACCGGTATATGAAACATACTGTAAATTACATAACGACAAACTTTACAGTATGCCCAGCATTAAAAATGACAACCTGCGTGAAATAATGAAATACCGCATAATTGTCACTTTACTGAAACGCATCATAAAGGCATCTGACGATTTAAGAGCTAACCCAAAAAATGAAAAAAGCATAAACAACAACCTAAATAAAATCAAATTTATACAGGAACAAGTTGCCACCATACAAAACATAGAAAAACAGTTTTCGAAATAGCACAAAAAACTAGACAAATAAAAATAGTGTGCTAAACTAGCCAATACAAACGACACGGGACAGGAACATTTTGTTCCACAGGGACAGAGAATAAAAACACAACAAAGGAAAAACAAATGAAAAAAATCTTGTTTGGAACCCTGTCTTTGGTTTTTGCATGCGGCATCGCATCTGCAAATGTATCATATACAGAAACAGAAACCGTAACATCATGGGAACGCATCGATGTCGTTGGCGCAAACGGCTGCAACAATTCCCGTTATTATTCCAGTCGTGACGTACGTCCGGCACGCCCATGCGCACCACGTGCACGCATTGCCGAACCTGTACGCGTAAAAACACACACAGAAGTCATCGATCATTATCAAGTATACAAACCTGTCACTGTATACAAGCCATCAGGCACATATTCTGAACGCCGTATTGTTCCTGTAAAATAATGTAACAAATGCGGCATGTAA
>JAFTTY010000029.1 GCA_017466525.1 Alphaproteobacteria bacterium | reverse complement strand
TGTTCTCGTCAACTGGCGTTCCGAACCCGTGCGGGTTCTTCGCCCCGTCTCAACAAATGAAAAACACCGTCTGAAGAAGGTGTACATACTGGCGGGATTGACGGGGCTCGAACCCGCGACCTTCTGCGTGACAGGCAGACGCTCTAACCAGCTGAGCTACAACCCCAAAGCGTTGTATATATTATACTGTCCCATGAATAAATGCAAGTACTTTTTTTACAAAAATAAAAAATCCCCCAGTTGGGGGAATTCTTTATTATTTAATCAGTTTGCCAATTGCAACTGCGGTATCACACATGCGGTTTGAAAAGCCCCATTCGTTGTCATACCATGCGGTTACGTGTGCCAACTTTTCGCCCAGTACCTTGGTCTGACCCGCGTCAAAGATAGAACTGTGCGCATCGTGCGTAAAGTCAATTGATACCAATGGCAAATCGTTATAGCCGAATGTTTTGGATTCTGCTGCTTTCATCGCGCCATTAATTTCATCGACGGTCGCATCGTTTTTCAGGTTAACAACCAGTTCAACCACAGATACATCTGGTGTTGGTACGCGGATTGCCATGCCATCTAATTTTCCTGCCAATTCTGGTAATACCAGGCCAATCGCCTTGGCTGCGCCTGTGCTGGTTGGAATCATAGACAAGTTTGCTGCGCGTGCACGGCGGAAATCTTTGTGATTTTTATCCAGCAACTGTTGGTCCCCTGTATACGCGTGCACAGTTGTCATCCAACCAGACACGATTCCAAATTTATCGTTCAGAACCTTGACCACCGGTGCCAAGCAGTTTGTTGTGCAAGATGCATTTGAAACGATTAAGTCTTCGGATGTCAATGTGTCCTGGTTTACGCCATAAACGATTGTTTTGTCCGCACCTGCTGATGGTGCAGAAACCAATACGCGTTTTGCGCCCGCGTCCAGGTGAACACGTGCCTTGTCCGCAGCAGTAAAGATACCAGTGCATTCCATAACAACATCAATGTTCATTTCACCCCATGGCAGTTTTGATGGGTCGCGTTCAGACAAACATTTAATCTTTTGATTTCCGACGATGATGTATTCGCCATCCATTTTAACATCCATTGGCAAATTGCCGTGTACAGAATCATACTTTAATAAATATGCATTTTGTTCAGCTGGTGCCAAATCATTAACAGCAACGAATTCAATATCATCACGGCCAGATTCCAACGCCGCACGCAATACCAAGCGTCCGATACGACCAAAGCCATTAATGGCAACTCTTAATTTAGACATAATATTTTCCTTTCGTTTTTATATATTGTTCCTATTGGACGATATGCATGATAGCACCAAAATTTTGAATTTTTCAATATTTTATTTACAGGCCCAAATTGACTGGCTATAATCAATTCACTATGAAGCATGACGCATACATCATTGCGGGGCCAACTGCATCGGGCAAGTCTGATTTTGCCCATGCCTTGGCGCGTTGTATAAACGGTGTAATTATAAATTGTGACAGTGTTCAAATATATCGTGGCATTGAAAACATTTCGGCCAGTCCGTTTGCCGGTCGTGTATTGTCTGACGAGATTGATGGTATACCGTATCGTCTGTTTTCTGTTTTGCCGTTGACGGAACAGATAAGCGTTTCTGATTATTTAAATCTGGTACGTCAAGAATGTGATGTTGCGCGCAGGGCGGGGCGCACGCCTATTTTTGTTGGCGGAACAGGTTATTATATAAATGCGTTGATAAACGGGATTTCGCCGATGCCCGATGTTTCTGATGAAAATCGCCGTCGTGCGCGCGAAATGGTTGTTGCTGATTTGGACGCGGCACGTAAAATGTTGCCTGCGGAATTTTCTGCGACTGACCCCCAGCGTGTTGCCCGTGCACTGGAAGTGTTTTTTGAAACAGGTCGTCATTTAACAGATTATCAATCTGCGCCACGTGTTGGGGCGATTGTGCCAAATGCGTATCGTATTTTGATTAACCCAGATGCTGATTTATTGCGTCACCGTATTGCAACGCGCATCCCAAAAATGTTGGCCGGTGGTGCCATGGACGAAGCGCGTTTGATTATCAATTCTGGTTGGGATGAAAATCGTGCAATTGGTGCCGCACAATTATGTCGTTTTATTCGTGGTGAAATCAGTGAATCAGAATGCATTGAAAATTGGGTTACCAAGACTAATCAGTATGCCAAGCGCCAGCGTACCTGGTTCAGAACGCAATATAATCCAGACTTAACAATTCTGCATACCCCAACAGACGCAGATGTTGATTTAGTGCAATAAAAAATCCCCATGTCGGGGATTTTTTATTATTTCTTTTTTCTCTTTTGATTTGTGTTAATGACTTCGATGCGGATTTCGCAAAATGTTTCAAAATCCTTGGCAGCCTTTTCTTTTTTTGCTTTTCTTGCATTTCTTGCACGTCTAACTATTTGTGCTTGACGTTTCTTTTCACGTTTTTCTGCCTGATAGGCTAACATACCGCGTATATGCCAATTCTTTTCCCACAATTCGTTATGCAGAAAAATAGATGCATTTGCAACGGTTAATCTGGTATTGTTTTTTGCAAAATAGGGTGCCAAATATTTTACAATTTCTTTTACCAAAAGTTTCAAGAAATTTGGATCTGTGGACAGTGAATTGCCCATATCCATGGTGTTCAAAAATATTTTTGTATTGTTAATCAGAAATTGTTCCATTTTGTTAGATAGTGGAACCTTTTCCATCCAGTTATCTTCGCGTGTCAAATACGATACACCAATACCTGGTTCGTCTGATTTTACAATAGAATCAGCAATATACTTAATGGATTCATCATATACGCGTTGTAATGCGGGGCTTCTGCGTGCCATTGTGTTTTTCCTTGTTTTTTGTTAATCTGATGATACAAATACTAGCCTAAAAAAACAAATTGTCAACAAAATAGTTATTTCTTACGTTTTTTTTGAATCGCGTGATATTCCAGTTGAATTGCGACGCCAATCCCCGAATCTCGCATCTTTTTTGAAAAAGCGGTACAGTTATTAAATTCTGTTTCCAGTGTGCCCCACCCAGAATATTCCCAGTCAATTAATCCTACGATTTCCATAGTTTTCTTGTTGATGATAATGTTATTACAAATGTCATTATGGTTCCATCCGTCGCCATCGCTGTTTTTTAAGTCCGCGATTTCTTTTGGGTCGTTGTTATGCATTGCATCAATAAATTCAGCCAACTGCTTACCAAATTTCCAGCCATGTTTAACAATTGTTTTCATCGGCATACGGTTTAAGTTCTTGCCAGGGATAAAGTCGTACTTATAGAACGTAAAACCACGCGATTCCAAAATATCAATCTTTGGAATACGGATTGGCACTATGTTTTGAAATGCGTCAGTTATACGTTTTTCGCGCATAATCTTATCAATTGGCACAGATTTGTCATAATATTTACGGATTTTACAAACGTACTTTTTATTGACGATAAAACCGATATTCCATCCACCCTTGATGACACGCACGTGTTTGAATTCAGACTTTGGCAATATTGCGCGCAGTGCATTAAATTTTTTACGATAGTCATATAATTCCTTGCGTCTAATTTTTTCGCGCAGTTTGCGATTTGGAATAAATCCAACCAAGAAATCATAAAGTTCAAAATATATACGCCACATGTTTGAAATACCTTTCGTGAAATTATAGAAACAATGGTATTGAAAAAAAGAAAAAAAACAAGTAATTTATGGTTATGTTTAAACCTGGCACAATTGTCAAAGTCTTAGTATCGAATATTCCAAACGCAGGTTATGATTATCGATTAACCGCGCCGGCTGATATTGGCACGTTTGTCAGTGTTAATGTTATGAACCGTCCGTGTATTGGTATCGTTTGGGGAATCGGGGACAGCGGATTGCCAGAATCAAAAATAAAAAACATATCTGTGGTACATAATGCGCATCTGCCGATTACAGATTTGCAGTGGATACAAAAAATGTCTGCATGGACTTTAATCCCCCTTGGGATGATTTTACGCTTGATTGTAAATGTTTCTGATGCTTTTTCGCCACCCCGCACAGAACCAATGTATTCATATAACTTTGAATCAAATGTTCGTATGACCCAAAATCGCCAGGCGGTCGCCGATGCGTTCGCGTCAAATGATAATGAACCGATGACGATTTCAGATATTCAAAATATTGCGCGCGTGTCATCGTCGGTTGTTCGTACAATGATAAAGAATGAAACTTTATTGCTGACGGGCGAACAGGTCAAAGAACGCGACTTTTCAGAACTGATTTATACAGATTCTGGTGACATAGAATTAAATTCTGGACAGCAAAATGCCGCTGACAGCATTGCATCCGCGATAAATACGGGTGGTTTTTCTGTCCATTTACTGGACGGTATTACGGGCAGCGGTAAAACCCAGGTGTATTTTGATTCTGCGTGGCGTGCGTACAGTCGCGGAAAATCGGTTTTGTTGATGATGCCTGAAATCGCATTAACTGCACAGTTTATGTCGCGTTTTGAATCGCGGTTTGGTGCGCCCCCTGTTATCTGGCACAGCAATCTGACCACCGCGCGTCGTCGTGAAATTTGGCGTGGTGTCCTGGGGGGCAGGATTAAAATGGTCGTTGGTACACGCAGTGCATTGTTCTTGCCATGGCAAGATTTGGGTCTGATTGTTATTGATGAAGAACACGATACGTCGTATAAACAGGAAGATATGGGGAATTATCATGCACGCGACATGGCGATATTGCGCGCCAAAATTGCGGGCATTCCCGTTGTGTTGGCATCTGCAACACCGTCGGCGGAAACATTGGAAAATGTAAATAATGGAAAATATCATCATTTGAAGTTAACGTCGCGATTTGGTGGCGCCCAGTTGCCAACAATATCAACGATTGATTTGCGTGAAAATCGTCCAACACCATATATTTTCAATGAAGCCGAACAAACGGGTTTTTTGTCTGCGCCATTATGTGATGCGATATCGCAAACATTGGGGGCAGGGCACCAGGCAATGTTGTTTATAAATCGTCGTGGATTTGCGCCGATTATTCAATGTAAAAAATGCGGTTGGACGGCAACGTGTCCTGATTGTAGTGTCGGTATGACGTATCACAAACGTTTGGGAAAGCTGTTATGTCATATGTGTGGACGTACTGCGCCATTGGACATGGCATGTCCCGACTGTGGCACAGATGTGTCAATGCGTGGCGTTGGTCTTGAAAAAATTCAGGAAGAGGTTAATGTTCGTTTTCCAAACGCGCGTACCGCCCTGGTTTCCAGTGATATAATTACATCGCGCCAGGCATTGGAACGTTTGGTACATCAAATGGAATGTGGCGAAATAGATATTGTTATTGGGACACAAATTTTGGCAAAAGGGCACCATTTTCCGAACCTGACCTTGGTTGGTGTGGTTGACAGTGATATGGGATTGTTTGGAACAGATTTTCGTGCAGCAGAACACACTTTTCAGCAATTGTTTCAGGTTGCCGGTCGTGCTGGTCGCGGTTCGCACCCTGGTCATGTATTATTGCAAACATATCAACCAGAACATCCTGTGCTGACGGCGATATGCGCTGGTAATCGTGATGAATTTATGCAAATGGACATGGCTGGACGGCGTCTGGCCCAGATGCCCCCGTATGGTCAGTTAATTGCCGTTATTGTCGAAGGCGAAAAAGAATCTGTATTACAACGCTATTGCACAGACCTGGCATCTGTTGCGCCAAATTTAATTGGTGGCAAGATTATGGGGCCGATTGCTGCCCAGATTTATCAGGTGCGTAACTGGTATCGAATGCGTTTTTTAATTGCGGGTGGTGCGAATGCGCAACTGCAACCCATTGTCACGCATTGGCTGGCCAAGGTGAAACAGCCGGCCAACATCCGTGTAAAGATAGATGTAAATCCAATCAATTTTATGTAGAAGCGTTAAAATAAAAAAAACACCGCCGTTGCCGGCGGTATTTCCGAGTGCCCCGAAAGGAAGGAAAGGAGAAAAAGAAATTGGGCACTCTAAACTTGGTTCTGGGGTCCAGAGTCCAGAGGAGAGAGAATGTAGGAGGGAGTCTGAACCTCTGGTCCCCACAGATGTTTTCACATCTGGTCATCAGGTTTTTCCCTTCTGACGATTCGAATATAGTATACAAAAAACGATTTGTCAAGTGTTTTGTCAAAAAAATTTTTAGTATTGTGTTTTTTTATCTTTTAAGCCAGGATGCCTAGGAAATCGTACTCGTTGTTTCGCCTGAAAATCTGGAATAAAATCAACTTAGACTAGGTAAAAAAGGTATATATCTAGTTTTTTTGTAACAAGAGGGAGAAAAAAATGACACACGACGATGTTTGGCGCGCAATAGAACGTTTTGCCACAGAACACGGTATGTCTTGTTCCGGTCTGGCAAAATGCAGTGGGCTGGATCCGACAACTTTTAATAAAAGCAAGCGTTGGTCCAAAGAGGGACAGCCAAGATGGCCATCAACAAACAGTATTTCCAAGATTTTGTCATCAACCGGGGCAAAAATTCAAGACTTTACCAAGTTTATTGATCCGCCAGAACCTGGACGTGACTGAAACTTAAATACGTCCCAAAAATCACAATAGTATACCTGTTGTGGTTTTTTATTGGACAATCTGTATTACTTTTATTAATATTCATATATGTTAACTGGTGTTAAGATTTATGCATCTGATAAAATATGGCGCCAAATTTTGTCTGATTTGAACGCCACTGTTTTGGACGCACCAAATGCGATTGATATCGATTTTGACGCTTTGCGCATTAAAAAGATTGTTTCGCCCTTGGAATTAAAGTCTGCAATTTTAAACGCGATGGACAATAGCCATATAATCGCAGCCGTTTTTAAAAAAAGTGTATCATTACCACAATTACAATCCCAGATAATAACATGCTTGTACAAAACGGGTGGCATGACGGCTGATGAATTAAAGTGTGTGCTGGGGTATGCGCCTGATGCATCCACGCATACGGTTGATACGGCAATATATCAACTGCGACGTACATATGGGCGTGATTTTATTGTAAACAATGATGGGGTGTATTCGATTGGCAAATTATAAACTAATATCTTTTGATAAAATCCCCAGTACCCAAGATTATGCGCATGAATTGGTCGTGTCTGGGCGTGCAACAGATCATACCGCTGTTTTGGCCATGGCACAGTCTGATGGTCGTGGTCGTTATCGACGCAAATGGGTTTCGCATCACGGAAATTTGTACGTCAGTTTTATTTTTGATGCACCTGAACGTGATGCGCGGTTATCTTATGCTGTTGCAGTTGCGATTGCGGAAACAATTGCGTCTTTTGGTGTCCATCCAACAATAAAATGGCCGAACGACATATTGGTTGACGGGAAAAAAATTGCCGGCACATTGATTGAATATTCTGGATCTTTTGTAATTGTTGGTATTGGTATAAATGTGAATTCCAATCCGACTGTGGACAGATACAAAACAACCAAGATGGATAATTATTCAGAAACCCCACTGATGGAATTGTTAAATCGTTTGATGCGCAATATGGACAAATGGCGTCGTGCTGATTTTCGTGCTGTTCGTACGCGCTGGACAGAATTGGCGTCGTGCATAAATTGTACTGTTCGTTATCATGGCGAATCGGCAGAATTGATTGGAATAAATGAAAACGGTGCGCTGGTATTGCGTCGTGGTACGCGTTATTTGCTGGTTTATGGCGATGAAATAGCGATTTGAAAAAAATAGTCTTGACTTTTTGGCAAAAATATGATACTATATAAAACATAAACAGAAAGAATATTGCCCACAACATCGGTTGTGGTTTTTTTAATTTCCCATGCATTAACGTGCATGGGATTTTTTAAATTCAGGATGAATCAAATGCAAATGACACTGATAAAAAATCCAGATGCATCAAACGCACTGGCGTATAAAATCGCGCGTTTGGTTTGCGCAGAAACAGGTGCAAATAATTTATTGGGGGTCGAAGCCCTAACGTCAATGATACATAATTTATCTGTTGCATCGGGCGTTGATATCGAACATATAATCCAAGATAAAAATATATTCCCCGTATTGGATGAAAATTCGGCACAGCACATACGCATGACAGAACCTGCCACGTCACGTCGATTTAAAATGTGTTTGCGTGTTGCGCAGCGTATGTTATCGGGTGGATTGCATGATGCGTGCTTTGGTGCGACGCGTTTTCATCATTCTGACACAATGCCACAATGGGCGATTGCGCGCGGTTATATCGCAGACATTGATGGAATGTTATTTTATTTATAATTTGGAATCTTCTGCATGAGAAAGTTATTTCGTGGCGGTCATCTATCCGGCTATCGTACATATATAATATCTGCAACAGGTATAATATCTGCGATTGGTGCGTATCTGGTTGGTGATTCTGATCTATTTACAATGTTGCAGGCAATATTTACATTGGCTGGAATTTATTTTTTGCGTAAATCAAATGAAAACAAAGGAAAAGAAAATGGATAAAATCCCGGAAAAATTTTTGAATAACGATGGAACATTAAATGCTGATGCATTAATGAAATCATATTCTGAATTGGAACGAAAGATTGGCACAATGGTAACAGTCCCAACATCGGACAGTGATGATTCTGTTCGTGCAAAATTTAATCGTGCAATTGGTGTGCCTGAAAATGCATCTGAATATCCGACAAATGAATTGTATGATGATGAAAATGTTCGTCAAAAATTTTTTGAAATCGGTTTAACAAAAACACAGGTTGAAAAAATTTATGACATTGCGAATGAATTTTTATCACCATTAATTTCTGATTTGTTTTCGATACAAAATGAAAGCAATGCAGTGAATGAATTAAAAAATTATTTTGGTGGAAATGAAAAAATGAATGATGCATTACGTGCAATAAATTCATTCGGTGAACAATTTTTACCACGTGATGCATTTGATGCATTGTGCGCTACACCCCAGGGAATCCAAAGCGTGTACAAGATGATGCAATCAATGGAACCAAGTGTAAAAACAGATAAAAATGAAACACAAAATTTAACTGATGATGATTTGCGTCGAATGATGCGTGATCCAAAATATTGGCGGGATGGTGACACAGAATACATTCGAAAAATTGAAAACGGTTTTAAAAAATTGTATTCATAATTGAAAAAAAATTCACTTTCTTCTTTACTAAGTTTTATATTTAATATAAAATACAAAGTAAGAACAAAACGGATTTGTTCTATCCAAAACTTTTAAAGGAGAGAAAGAATGGCATTCTTGTTTAAAAAACCATCTGCAAAAAAAATTGCAGTAAAACCTGCTGAAAAACCAGCAGCAAAAAAAACAGCTGCAAAACCTGCTGCAAAAAAACCAGCTGCAAAGAAAGCAACAGCAAAACCAGCTGTAAAGAAAGTTGCAGTTAAAAAACCAGCTGCAAAAAAACCAGTTGCAAAAAAAGTAGCAGCAAAACCAGCAGCAAAGAAAGTTGCAGTTAAAAAAGTAGCTACAAAAAAACCAGTTGCAAAAAAAGTAGCAGCAAAACCAGCAGCAAAGAAAGTTGCAGTTAAAAAGGTAGCTGCAAAAAAACCAGTTGCAAAGAAAGCAGCAGCAAAACCAGCAGCAAAGAAAGTTGCAGCTAAAAAGGTAGTTGCAAAAAAGCCAGCTGCAAAAAAACCATGTGCTAAAAAAGCATGTGCAAAGAAAAAATAATATTTTCCCCGCAATTGCGGGGTTTTCTTTTACCCACCTTGTGTGGGTATTTTTTATAGAAAACATCAGTCTGATGTTTGCGCAGTCGGACTGATGTTTTTTTATTGGACAATTCGTAATGAAAATTACGGACCCATAATTTTGTTTTTATGGCGCATTGTTTGCATAACCAAAATACAAAATCTTTAATCATGCGGATGTCAATTTGACATCTTTTTTAATTTAAACCAAAAGGATTTTTTGTATGTCTGTTTCCATAGATAATGTCTTCGTAAAACAATTCGAAGCAGATGTTCATTTGGCGTATCAGCAAATGGGCACAAAACTGCGTTCAACTGTTCGCAGTAAATCGGGTGTTATTGGCGCATCAACAACGTTTCAAAAGGTTGGACGTGGCACCGCCAGCACCAAATCACGTCACGGTATCGTTCCGGTAATGAATTTGAATCATGAACCTGTTGAATGTCTGTTGCAAGATTATTATGCAGGTGATTGGGTTGACGCGCTGGATGAATTGAAAATCAATGTCGACGAACGTCGTGTCGTTGCGTCGGCCGGCGCATATGCATTGGGCCGTAAAACTGATGAACTGATTATCGGTGCAATGAACAACGCAACTGCGACAGTTGGTGATTATTCCACCGGTTTGACCAAGGATTTAGTTTTGTCCGCTGTTGAAATTTTGAACACAAACGATGTTCCAGATGATGGCCGTCGCTTTGCAGTTGTCGGTGTACACCAGTGGAATGAATTGTTGTCGATGGATGAATTTGTATCCGCAGATTATGTTGGGGATGCGTCGCCATTGGTCAATGGTTTCGAAGCCCGCAAATGGTTGGGTATAACATGGGTGCTGCACAACGGTTTGCCAGTATCTGCAAATAATCGTGATTGCTTTATCTATCATGCGTCCAGTATCGGTCATGCATGCGGTCAAGAAGTTAAGACAGATATTTCATGGCATGGTGAACGTGCTGCACACTTTATCAGCAACAGCATGTCCCAAGGTGCGGTCTTAATCGATGGTGATGGCATTGTTCGCGTAAAGTGTTCAGATGCCCCAGCCGCCTAATATAAATTCGAATAACTTATATAACCAAAAGGAAAAAACATATGGCTTTTCAGAATAAAAATTTATCTGTTATTGCGTATGCAAACGGATTTACATTATGGCATTACAGCGCATCAGAAACGATGTCTACAATTGCTGCGAATGGATATTTTAACAGTGTTAAAACACTGATGAATATCGGCGACATTATTATCATTAATGCGTCTGACAGTACCGCAATAAAGAAAATCAATGTCACAGAATTGAATGTGACAACAGGTGCCTTGGCATAAGTTTTATTAGTCTTTCTCCACAGGTCGGCATTAACTGTCGACCTTGTTTTTATAGTTAATTATAACCAAAGGGTAAAAAATGCTTACAAAAATAGATTTATGCACAATGGCATTATTAAAACTGGGCGAGGCGCCAATTCAGTCTTTGACAGATGACAGTGCGTCTGCCAAACTGTCGCGCACATTGTTTGAACCTGTTGTTGATGCATTGTTATCGATACATCCATGGCGTTTTGCCACCCAGATAATTGAATTAAATAAAAACACAGACGGTAATTTTTTAATACCATCAAACGTTTTGCGTATATTAAAAACAGACGGTCGTATAATCGGCAATCGTGTTTTGTCAGATTCAGAAACGGTATCTGTTGTTGGTGTTGTGCGAACTGCGCCTGAAAATTTCCCTGGATATTTTGTATCGTTGGTGGCAACGCGTCTGGCAATGGAATTTTGTATCCCATTAACAGGCGACCAGTCTGTATTCAGAACACTTGTTGCATTATATGAAACAGAATTGCAGACGGCAAAATATATTGACAGCACAACAACTGTTGGGGATGCCATTGGTGATTTTTCGTTAATAAATGCACGCTTTTAATAATATGGGGGAAATATGGCAAATTTTATAAAGACACAAAATTCATTCGCAAATGGCGAAGTTGCCCCAGAATTTTTTGCGCGTGATAATATTGATGGCTTGTCACGTTTGGAAAATATGGATGTGCTATCTGGTGGTGGTTTATCGCGCAGATGTGGATTAACGTCTGTTGGAACTTTAAGTGATCCCGGTCGCTTGATATCATTTTCTGTGTCTGATGGCGCGGAATATGTATTGGTTTTAACAGATAAACATATGTATATTTATCACAATGATGTACGGGTCCAAGATTTGATAACCCCATGGTCATATGATGATTTATCCTATGTTCAGTACGCCCAACGTTTTGGCACAATGATATTTGTTCATCCTGAATATTCGCCACAAACATTGCATTATGACGGTGAAAGTTTTTACATATCAGAATTTTCATTTTCACGAAACGATGCAGATTTAACAATCAATATACCATTTGTAAAATTTGATGATGCATCAGATGTTAACATAACTGTCACCGCCCACAACAGTGGTAACAATTATGCGACATTTACAACAAATCGTGATTTTTGGACACCAGACAATGTGAGGGGCCGTCTGCTGTTACTGGATAAACAATGGTTGATTACAGAATACATCAGTCCGACCCAGGTCGTGGCCTATACAAACGGCACGTTTTCATTACCGTCTTCACCCGTCTCTAACTGGGCCGAGGCCGCATTTGGTCTCCGTCGTGGTTGGCCATGCAGTATCACATTTCACCAAGATAGATTGGTCTTTGGCGGTTCGCGTGATTGGCCAGGTGGCATATGGATGTCACAGGTTGGTCGTCATAATAACTTTAATGTCGGCACGGGTTTAGATGACGAAGCGATTTTTATATCGCTATTATCTGAACAGCGTCAACAAATAATAACCGTGGTCAGCAGTGATAATCTGCAAATATTGACCAACGTTGGTGAATGGGCAATTTCCAGCAAGCCGTTAACGCCATCAGTTGTTGATATAAAACAACACACATCTGTTGGTTCATATTCGTTGCGATATTTGCCACCACAAAAAATAGAAGGCGCAACAGTCTTTATTTCTGCCAATGGTTGTGATATTCGTGAACTGGCCCTGGATGATTTAGGCGAGAAGTATAATGCAAATGATTTATGTGCGCTATCAAAGCATTTATTGGGAACGCCGATGGACATTGCATACAATTCGACACTGCGTCGTCTGTATGTGGTGCGCTCTGACGGCAATATGGCGGTTTTAAATCAGAACGCATCGCTGGGGATATCTGCATGGGGTACATACAAAACCCACGGCCGGTTTTTATCTGTATCCGTATGCGACGGAAAAACATATGTAATTGTTCAGCGTGATAATATTATATCCTTGGAATATTTTGATTCTAATGCAATAACAGATGTTAATAAATACAGTTATTCATTTACTGCATCTGGTTTACCGTTGCGTTCATCCGGTCATAATGCGCATAAAATGCGCATCAGAAAAATAACTGCGCGTGTCCTGGATACAAAATCAATTTACATAAATGGGCATCGTATTTCATTGCCGAATGAAATATATGCAGATTCTGCCCCGGGGTACAGCGGTGATGTATCTGTAAATTTATTAGGCACGACGCACGAATGTATTTCGCCTGCATGGACAATTCATGGTTCGCAACCATACCCCACCACAGTTTTATCAATCAGCATTAATGGTTGGTATCAGGTATAAAAATTATAAACAAAGGAATAAACAATGGGACAAATTGTATCAGATGTCACAGACATCTTAGACTATAAAGACGCCAAGAAAGAGGCGAAAAGCCAACGCAAAGAAATCTTGGCAGAAATGGCAAAAGACGAAGCGGAAAAAACAAATCTGGTAAAGAAAGTTTTGGCGGCCCAGCGTGCAAAATACGGTGCATCAGGTATGTCAAATAACGGCATGACCGAAGGTGCTGTATTAAAACGTCTGAAATCGGAAACAGCTGCACCATACGCAGAAAAGCGACGCGCCAATTTGGCAAAGTTAAAAAATGCCAAAGCATCAAAACCAAATTTATTGAAATCGCTATTGTCCAGACTTGATGATATTGTCGGCTAATTGGGGGGCAGGGTATTATGTATAAAATATCTTATATCACAGACGGAACGACAACAGAGTTTGCCTTTTCGTTCCCCTTTTTTCAAGCCGCGGACATTTGTGTTGCAATTGATGACGTCGTGTATGACGGCAGTTATACTGTAATTCCAAATGATGATTTTACTGGTGGAAACGTTGTGTTTGATATTGCGCCTGGTTCGGACAGCCAACTGGACATTTTTCGTCGAATATCACTATCGCGCGTAATTGATTATCAACCAACCCAGAAAATTGACCCCGAAGATTTGAATTCTGATTTTAATTTTCTGCTGGCGGCGTTTCAAGATTTACGTGCCGTCGACATTGATTTAACAGAATGGCAAAATCGCCATGACAATATCAAATCTTTGATGGATTATACAAATTCTGTTATCGCAGACAAATTATCTGGCGGCGGTGTGTTGGGGCTGTATCGTAATTTATTAAGCGTATTGGACAATGCGTTGCCTGCGTTAATAAATGATTATGGTTCTGTCACAGACATTGCCCCGAATGAAAATCGCGATGATTACGGAATTTTATAGTTTTCTGGACGAATGGAATAGAACATTGGGTTTGACGACACCGGCACATCATCGGCAAATTATGCGTTTCTTGTTTGATATCTGGACAATCGCGCCCCGTCGTGGATTATTAATGGCGTTTCGTCATTCGGGAAAGTCGACCGTTGTCGGTGTCTTTGCAGCATGTGTATTATACTTACGACCTGAAACCAGAATTCTGATATTGTCTGCTGAAAGCAATCTGGCCACACGCATGGTTGCACACATCCGTCATATTTTGGAAAATCATCCGTGGTGCACAGACATGATACCGGCAAATAAAAAAGAATGGGCGTCATCACGCATAACAATCAATCGTCCAATTGGCATTCGCGAACCATCTGTTATATGCCAGGGCGTTCATGGAAATATTACTGGTATGCGTGCAGACCTAATTATTTGTGATGACATAGAGGTTCCAAACACATCAAATACCGCCCAAAAGCGTGAGAATCTGCGCGAACGTCTGCGTGAATTAGATTTTATTTTATCACCATCTGGTACGATGATTTACATCGGTACGCCGCATACGCACGACACGATATACAGAACCGCGGACGATGATTAATTCTTTGTACTGATAAATGTACGCAATTTGCCCAACAGTTCGGTCCCTTCGTCCCCGAACATTGGCAGGTACGCTTCATATTCTGGCATATCGGCCTGTACCTGGGCGCGCGCGCGGTCTGATATCGGGTTGGCAATAATTTCGTGCGCCATATCCCACAGTCTGTACGCATTATACGTCTGTTTAACAACGCGCCATTTATCCAGCAGGTGTGGACGTTCTGACAAAACCGTACGAATTGCGACCATCCATTCGTCACCAAAACTGCGTACGACATCCAGTGTCAAGAATGCATTTAGTCCAGATTGATCAGGGGTAAAGAATTCAAGCCCACTTTCTAATTCTTTCCATTGTGCCTGTGTTAATATAATTGGTGGCGTTGCATCGCCCATCATCCCACCATATGGCAACAGTTCGCGTTCGATTCCATCCATTGGGGTTTTGCCACTGCGCAGATTTTCGATATGCTTAACCAGGTTTTTTCCTGTTGGCAAATCGCGCAATTCGTTGATAACGTCATCTGTCGCTTCATCAACAAATATTGGATTTAATGTGGTCCATCCACCGACAATAACGTGTGCCTGACGATACAGATTTAACA
Source organism: Alphaproteobacteria bacterium (assembly GCA_017466525.1). GTDB lineage: Bacteria > Pseudomonadota > Alphaproteobacteria > Rs-D84 > Rs-D84 > Enterousia. The sequence goes on along the minus strand of JAFTTY010000029.1, from coordinate 14,095 downwards.
ACTTTGACGCAGTTGCTTTTACCTTGGCCTTCATGTTTATTTCCTCTCTCCTGTATTGATTGAAATGGCGTTATTCCATAACAATCATTACAACCTTGTGCATTGTTTGTGCGGTGACCTTTTCATCTGGTGAAGAAATCTGCCCATAAACTTTGCCTTTTGAATCTTGTTTTACGCTGACAATTTGTGCATTTACAGATGTGTCTGTATCCAGTGCATCGAAATCAGTATCAATTGCAACGGCCATGTCACCTGGTTTTGCCGGCGTTAATGCGTCTGCAAATACATATGATTTTTCTGGAATGATGCCACCCAGTCTTTTTGTGTTTGGAATCACGGCGTAAATGCCTTGTCTGCCTTCCAGTGTCATTGGTGCAACAATCATCGTCTTGTCAGATTTTTTAAATGCAATCATTTTTCCAGACGGTGTACCGAATACAGGCACCAACTTTTTGCGTGCGCTATCATACAGTTTCGCACCATACAAGCTGCCCTGCATATCGATGCCTGACATTGGGTTGCCTGGTTCTAAAACGGATTTAACGCGCTCTTTAACCTTGCTGATGTGTTTATTCAATTCGCCAGATTTATACAGGTTTGCAATTTTATCGAATAATTCTTCGGCGCCCAACTCAAAAGATTTTGCCAATGGTTAGATTTCGTTTTTATAGATTTCGCGCTGACCGACTTCGATTTTATGATACACCGACAGTGTCATTCCTGCTTCTTTGGCTGCCTGTGCAATGGTTTTCCCCTTTTGCTGACGGATTTTGCGCAGACCGCTGCCGAACACTTTCAGACCGCTGTCTTCATTGTCATTCAGGCGACGTTTTATTTCGTTTTTCCATTGTCCAGCGACGTCATCAGATTCCTTGATAAATATATCAGACAGTTTGCAACCCAAAATATTGCAAATATTCAGCAACTGTTTCTGGTTCAGACGGCGTACGCCCTTTTCGATTTTGGAAACCGCAGACAATGATAAGCCAGCCTGGCGTGCCAGTTCTGTCATTTTCATACCGTTTGCCAAACGAATGTTTCTGATATTATTTGGAAATATAATTTCTTCTTGGGCCATTGCAAACTCCTAAAAATTAATCTACTTGACAAAATAATAGTCAATTTTTAGAACCAGCGCAAGCAAAATAATTACAATGGCATATCATCTGGTATTGCATCAGGATCGATTGCGGTTGGTACTTCGTCCATATCTGGTCCCAGTGCAGTTGCAGAAATTGTTGGTGCCGGCTGTGCAAATTCGTTGTCGCCACGTGCCTCAAATTCATCCAGGTTATCGAACAGACTGTAATCGCCAAAGAATGCGGTGCGAACTGTTTCTGGGCGTCCATGACGGTTTTTGCCGATGATAATGTCTGCCTTGCCGCGGGCGCGTTCCAGACGCTTTTGCCATGTTTCAACCATTGAATTATTTGTTGTGTTGGACATACGTTCTGACGGGTCGCGATTTTGCAGATAGTATTCTTCACGATACGTAAACATAACAATGTCCGCGTCTTGTTCAATAGACCCAGATTCACGCAGGTCAGATAATTGTGGTCGTTTGTCATCGCGTGCTTCGACACTACGTGACAACTGTGACAGTGCGATAACAGGTACATCCAACTCTTTGGCCAGCATTTTCAGCCCACGTGTAATTTCTGAAATTTCCTGAACACGGTTGTCCTTGCTTTTGCCACCGGGCGATGTCATCAGCTGTAAATAGTCGATAACGATAAGTGCAATTCCACCGTGCTTGCGTGCCAATCTGCGTGCGCGTGTTCGCATCATTGGTACAGACATCCCTGGCGTATCGTCGATAAACAATGGCACGCGCCCAATTGCCTCTGAATATTGGGTCATTTTCAAAAAGTCTTCATCTGTCAGATTCCCTTCGCGCATGGCACTGGCCGGCACCTTGGACTGTGACGACAATACACGTGCCGCCAACTGTGATGCCGACATTTCAAGACTAAAAAACACAACCGCGCCCTTGTAATTTTTGTTTGCACGTCCAAACGCGATTGCCTGGGCGGCGTTAAACGCGATATTCATTGCCAGCGTTGTCTTACCCATCGCAGGGCGTCCCGCAATAATAATCAGGTCAGAATGATGCAGCCCACTGATTGATTTGTCCAGTGCATTTAACCCGGTTGTCAGACCAGACAGCTGACCGTCTGCTTTGTATGCGACTTCTGCCTCGTCCATTGCACTTTTTAGTGCGGTTGCGATTGACGTTATTTCGCGTTCTGATGCGCCGGCGGTTGCCATATCGAATAACTTTTGTTCGGCGATTTCAATTTGACGCGCCACTGGATTGTCCAGATCTTCGACAAATGCCTTGTCTGTAATGTCTTGCCCCAGTGCGATTAAGTCACGGCGCAGTGCGTGTTCGTACACAATGCGTCCGTACTGTTCAACGTTTACAACGGTTGCACCCGCCCCCGACAGTTGTGTCAGATAATCCACGCCACCGACTGATTCCAGAACCCCTTGTTGGTCCAGATAGTTTTTTGCCGTAATGATATCGAACGGAATACCTGCGGCGAATTGTCTTTCCGCCAATTTATAGATTTCTTGGTGTGCAGGGTGCGAAAAATGATTTGCTGTCAAGAATTCTGACACGCGTTCCAATGCACGGTTATTCATTAATACTGCCGCCAATACGGCCTGTTCCGCTTCCAGGTTTGTCGGCAAAGTCTTAGGGGTAAAGTCCATGTCAAAATCCTTTTCTTCATCGCCAATGGTATATGAAAAAAATGCTTTTTCAACGCCTTTTTTGCGTGGGTATAAATTATTAAAGATTCCCATCGTTGACGCGCATGGAAATCCGGCATGGCCTGAATTGTTTCCATTGGAAAAAATAGACCAAATGCGTGAAATTGTTGGGGCGCGTCATTTCTCGGCCCAGATGATGCTGGAATTCGTGCCAACCGAACGTGCGCGCCTGGATCCTGGTGGAATACATTTTTATGACGAAGAATTCGAACCACGCAACGCGCGTATTGGTAATTCTGTCATAACTGGTTGTGTTCTGTATTGGGACCCGTCAACCGGTCGTCGTGGTCGCGACGGCAGTGCATGTGTCTTGCTGTATCGCGATGATCGGTCGCGACAGATTTTCATCCACGACATATTATATTTGACTGTTGCAGATGATGATCAGTATCCGCTGTCACGTCAATGTGATATGGTCTTGGATTTTATGCGAAATTGCGGCCTGTCACGGATAACAATTGAAACGAATGGTATTGGTGGTGGCCTGCCAGAGATTATGCGTAATTGTGCCATGCAGCGCGGTGCAAATATTTATGTCCAGCGTGTTCAAAATTCACGCGCAAAATCAGACCGTATCTTGGACGCAATTGAACCGGTATTAAGTACCGGTCGTCTGCACGCACATACACGCGTCACCCGCACACCATTAATGTCAGAAATGATTGGTTGGTCGCCGATGGGGCGTGGCGGTGTTCATGATGATGGTCTGGACGCGGTCGCAGGTGCGATTTCGCAAACCCCGATACCCGTTCGTCCAACTGGTGGTGCCATAACCCCAATTTGTGCGAACACAAATTTCAAAATATAAAAACAAAAAAAGGAATAAACAAATGCAAAACAACTTACAAAATATGTATAAACGTGCCTTGGATATTCGTGCCCCATGGTTAAAGCGTTGGGATGACGCGCGTCGTTATACCATGCCAACCGCAGATGATGACAGTGCAACACTGTTTGACGCAACCGCATCTGATGCGTCTGATAATTTGGCGGCGTCTATTTATACATTGTTAACGCCCCCAGAATCAATGTGGCTGTCATTAATCCCAGAAAGTGAATTGTCCCCAGACGCAGATTATGCAACGCGTGTCTTGCGTGCAAATCTGAACGATTCAAATTTCTATACCACAATACACCAGTGTTATATGGATTTGGTTGTACTGGGTACGGCATGTTTGTTCATGGCAGAAAGTCCGATTGGCGCATCGTCTGCATTTACATTCACATCAATTCCAATGTCGGATATTGCGATTTTGCCGAACGCAGTATTTCACACAACATCAATGTCTGCACGCGAAGTTCTGGAAAAATATCCCACATGGACACCGCCGGCAAATTTGCGTGATACGATAAAGCGCGACCCAGAAACACCATTAAAATTGGTACAAAGTCTGGTCGGTTCTGAATTCACAGCGTGGCTGGATGTTGGTGGTGATATTGAAAATAATATTGTGTCTACGGGTACATTTGAAACAAATCCATACATAATATTTCGTTGGTCATTGGCATCTGGCGAATTATATGGTCGTGGTCCTGTATTGCGTGCATTGCCTGATATAAAAACCGCGAACAAGGTTGTCGAATTAGTCTTAAAAAATGCAACCATTGCCGTGTCTGGCATATGGCAGGCCGACGATGACGGTGTTATCAACCTAAATAATATAAATCTAACCCCTGGTGCAATTATACCAAAGGCAGTCGGTTCATCAGGCCTAAGTCCATTAAAATGTGGCGCCGATTTTGATGTATCTCAGTTGATATTAAAAGACCTGCGCGAACGTATACGCCATGCACTATTGGCAGACAGATTGGGATTATTAAGTGACAAAGAAATGACCGCGACAGAGATTTTGGCACGCAATGCAGACATGATGCGTATCTTGGGCGCGACATATGGTCGCCTGTTACATGAATTTATCAGACCATTATGTGATCGCGGTCTGCAAATATTGGCGCGACGTGGTGTGATTGAACCAATACGTCTGAATAGTGATGCGGAATTAAAATACATTGCACCAATTGCACAAATGACCGCAATTGAAAATATTACTGGGGGTGCGTTATGACAGATATTGAAAAGAATTATGCGCGTTGTTTTTCATCACCGTCTGGCGCAATTGTGTTGGCGCATTTACGCAATATGACCATTGAACGAACATTTGGCGCAAACGCGACAAACGAAGAATTGCGTTGGGGCGCAGCGCAAAGCGCGCTTATCCGTCAGATAGAATCTCTTGTCGCGCGGGGCAGGGGGAATCAAACATGACAATCATAGACTTCCTTCGCAACAGTTGGTTTTTAATTGCCTTTATCGGTGGTTTGATTTATTGGGTTGCGCGCCAAGATTTGTCCGTCGCCGAATTGGAACGCATTGACGGTCGCGTGACAGTCTTGGAAAATCGCACAACGATATTGGAAACCGGCATCGGTCAAATTCAGATAAAAATCGACGATATCAAAGAAGACCTGAACCTAATCAAAGGCGCAGTTATAAAATAAAAAACATGCCACCGGTTTTTGGTGGCATGTTTATATACTATTTGTCCAGAATATCTCTGGCTTTTTGCATTAGTCGTTGCAACATGTTAAGCGGTTGTTTTATTTCTTGTTGTATGTTTTGTTGCATGTTTTGTTTTGGTGTATTTAACCGTTGTGTTGCTGTTTTATATTTTTTTACTTTTTGTGCCTCAAAGTATTGAACGAAATCATAATCTGCGATACCAAAACCAGGTTTGTTTTCTTGTGTGATAACGGTAGAATAATTAATCCCCATGCTATACAATTGTTGTTTAATATCTTCTTCTGTTTGTCCTTTTGTTTGATGCTTTAATTGGCTTTTAACAGGCGATAACCATATTACCCCATTGTCATATTCTATGTGTGCGATTAAATCTGTTTTGCGTATCTCGTTAAGTAATTTTATTCCTGAAACTTCCAATGGTCCATCTGTTATTTCCAAATAGTCTGTTGGTTTTGACCGCCACGCATCAATAACAGTCGGCAAATAAATCAAATGATTGCGATAGTACTGATATGGGTTTCGTTCATTATATGGCATGCCTTCTGGGAAAGAAGTATTTGCCAATTCAAGCAAAGAATTCTGTTTTGCAATTGGTATTTGTCCGTTTTGGGCGTCTTGCTTTGTTTTTTCTGCAGGAAACTTTTTTTCCAACATTTTGCAAATTTCATCCAATTCTTGATACGGGTTGTTTAGCATATCTGGCATTTTGTTTAACCAACCGGCCTCAGAAATGCCTTGCAGTGGATACCATTTGCCGGACGGTATTCCATATTCTTTTTCTTTTCCCGAATGGCCGGACGATACATAAAAAGGCAACCGTTTACCATTGATTTTCACAATTGAAACAGCGCGTTGGCTGTGCGCCACAATTTCACTTGTCGTCCCAGAATGCGTTGGGATTGGCTCTAAAAAAACATCATTGCCGTGCAGTTTGCCGATTGGCTTTGGTTTATTTGTCTTATTCACAAAACCGTATGTTATATTTTCAGCTTGTTGTTTATCAGACAGGCTTTCCAATACAATTATCGAACATGTCCCATCATCGTGTTCTTGGGCGGTATATATCATGCCGTCATATTGGTTAAACGTGGATGCGATATTATGATATTCTGCATCAGTTTTGCATACGTGTTCATAGTATTTAACCCCGAATTTATTTTGTGTTGCGGGAACAAAATTAAAATCATGACCTGTCATGCTTTTTAATGTTCTTAATTGTTTTTTCTGCACGATTATTTCCTCTCGTTCTTTTTTTTTGTCCTAATAATAGACAATTATACAATGTTTCGCACAATTTTTCCAGTCTTTGACCAATTTGTTTTGTCCTTTATAAAATTGATTAAATTATATAACTGCCTGAGGCGCTATTCTCTTTTTGGTTGAATATTTTGTATTTTTATCATTTACAGCAGGTTGTTTTGATGCTATTATAACTGTATCAGGTTCTGTCGGGATAAAAGAATCTGATGGGTTTTGATAGGCCCGTACTGCCCGGCATAATACAAAGTAATATAAACTATTGTTTTTTTGTCGTTATATTTTTATCCCCTGATTACATATGTAGTCGGGGTGCCATTGGTATATAAAACACGAATGTAATTCGGAAAAGCAATGGAATCAACGGCAGTACGATTATCAACACCCCGACTTCCCACAAAATTTATTACGTGCCCCGTCAAATTTAACCTCCTATCCATTATTTGCGTGATGTTTTTAGAATGATAATATTGACAAAAACAAATATTGGTTCTATAATAAGTGGGAAATGACAAAAAGTAGTTTGCATTTTAATCAGATTTCAAACAGTGCGCGTTTTTGCGTACGTGGTTTTTATTACGCCTATTGACCCCTTATGGTGTTATGGGTTTGATTGGCTTTGGCACCATAAGGGGTATATGCCAAAGCCAATTTTTTTATTCATAATAAAAACAAAGGATTTAAGTAATGAAAACCAAAGAACAAATTATTGATGAAATTCTGGACAGGGGCATAATTGTTGATATTCTGCCATCACGTGCCGAGTTTAAGAAAAAACTGCTGACGGAAAAACTGCGTTTCTTTATCGGGGCGGACCCGACAAATACGTCGCTGCACCTGTCGCATGCGAAAAACTTTATGTTATTGGAAGAATTCAGAAAACTGGGACACGAAGTGTTTGTATTGTTCGGTGACTTTACCGCATGCATTGGCGACCCCAGTGACCGTAATTCCGCGCGCGCCAGATTAACACCAGAACAAGTGCATGAATTTTCTGCCGATTGGGTGCGTCAGATTTCGCCATTGATTGATTTTAACGCCCCAGACAATCCCGCCAAAGTGGTCTTTAATGGCGAATGGTTAAATAAACTGACTATGCGTGATTTGATTGAATTGTCGTCAAATACAACGGTTCAACACATGTTGGAACGCGATATGTTTCAAAAACGGTTGGCGAACAACCGGCCAATTCACCTGCACGAATTCCTGTACCCAATTTTTCAGGGCTTTGATTCTGTTGCGCTGGATGCGGATGTTGAACTGTGTGGCACGGACCAGACGTTTAATGCACTGATGGGACGAACCTTGTTGCGCAAATTAAAGAACAAAGAAAAATTCATTGTGTGCAATAATCTGATGGAAAATCCGGTGACGGGCGAACTGATGTCAAAATCACGTGGCACAGGCGTTTTCTTGAATGAAACCGCAGATACTATGTTTGCGCAAATCATGGCGCAACCCGATGAAATGATACGTATATTGTTGATAAATAATACACGTGTTCCATTGGTGGAAATTGATGCGTTGGATATTGAAAATGAACCAATGCAGGCAAAACTGTTCGCCGCACAGAAAATAACGGAAATATTCCACGGTGCGGACGCGGCGGCTGTGGCACAGGAAAACTGGCGCAGAACATTTTCTGACCGGTCTTTTCCAGACAATGCGCCTGAAATTAAAATCACCCAAGACGAATTATCCGTAATGGAAATCTTGAAATCAGGCATGCCGGACGCATCAAACAGTGAATTGCGCAGACTGGTTGTCCAAAACGCAGTTACGATAAACGATGACAAGGCAAACGACCTAAATCAAACATTCATAACCGATAAACCGTTATGCGTGCGTGTCGGTCGTAAAACATTTTTCAAAGTCCTTAGAAAAGCAGCAAAAAACCGTCCTTTCTAAGGACGGTTTAAATTTTGGCTCGGCACGGCTTGTTCAACCGACACGAAACCCCAACAGAATTTACAACCATCGCCAGACTTTGTGAAGTTTTTCTAAAAGATTACACAAATGCACCATAAGGGGCAAGGCAAATTAAAAGGTTAATCTGTTTCTGTTTGTTTTTGATACAGTGTTACATAGGGTAATTTATCCATATCTACGTAATTAAACATCCTGTAATTTGCTCTTCTTGCTTCTGGTGACAAGGTGTATTTCTTCAAATGAGATTTTGGAACAAACGGATAAAATCTAATTTCCTGAAACTGTTTGCCTTTTTCTTTCCATTTGAAATTCAAAATAAGTAATGGTGGCAGTATGCCCGCTTTTAACACTTTTTCCATGATGTCCCATCCTGCACCACGAATGACAGATGAAGGTTTTTGGTTTGCGGTTTTTATCTGTGCTCTGAATTGGCAGCCGGTACATTGTATGTCACACAACGGATAATTCGGCGGCAACAACATCAATTGCTTTTTACAATTTGGGCACAATACCAAATCGACAACTTCTTGTTCGCCTTTTTTGCCATTATCTTGTGTGATAGACATATTTTTCTCCTAAATTCTACTTGTATTACAATAGGGATTATATTCAAAAAGTTCTTTGATTACAATATCTTTGTGCTATCCTAATATGAAATGAAAGTAACTGCTGCGATTTTTAGAAATGGGGATAAAGTTCTGCTGATGCGACGGGCGACGGACCAGCCACTGGCGGGCGAATGGGAATACCCAGGGGGAAAGTTTGAAGATGGCGAAGACGGCCCAACATGCCTGCGCAGGGAACTGTTTGAAGAATTGGGAATAGACGCAGAAATTGGCGACCTGATTACCATCGCAAAACATACAACAGATTCTGGCAAGGTTATCGAACTGCACACATACGAAATCAAATCCTACACCGGAGAAATCCAACTGCGCGTCCACGACGATATGCACTGGGTGTCAATCTCGGACTTACCCTCCCACCCACAACTCCCCGCCGACCAAATCGTATCTAAAACACTACAAGCCAAAGGAAAGTAAAATGAGCGACGCTTTCTACAAAAACAGTATTCATAACTTTTTGCGCCAAAGCGATGATGAAATCTTTGGTATTATCGCCGCAGGTGACAGATACGACACAGTTGCCGCGCAAAAAGACGCATGGATGGAACAAATTCGCGTGTTGAAATATGCGCTGGCATATGCACCATCTGGCAGCATTCTGTTTGAATACACACTGCCACGTGTGGGCGGTCGCATAGATAATATCTTGCTGATAAACAATACTGTCTTTGTTCTGGAATTTAAGGTCGGTGCAGAAACATATGCCAGTGACGCAATCCGCCAGGTTCGCACATACGCATTTGATTTGCAAAACTATCACGAAGAAAGCCGTCAGTGTAAAATCGTTCCCGTCCTGGTGGCAACAGGTGTGCCGGATGACTACCGCAAACACGATATGCCAGAAGATGTAATCCTGACCGATGGCGATGAATTGCGTAATATAATTATTCGCAACACAGATACTTCGTGCACAACAATCAATATGGATAAATGGGCAAATTCCAGATATCTTCCAACGCCAACGATTATTGAGGCCGCCAAAGCCCTATATAACACTCACTCTGTCGCAGATATTGCGCAAAATAGTGCCGCCGAAAACCTGACCAAGACATCAGATGCGGTTCAGCGTATAATCGAACAATCAAAGCAGAATAAACAAAAATCTATTTGCTTTATCACGGGTGTACCTGGTGCGGGTAAAACCCTGGCCGGTCTGAACATTGTATTTGCAAACCAGAAAACAACGGGGCAAAGTTATTCGTGCTTTTTGACAGGTAATCAGCCATTGGTTTCGGTACTTAGCGAGGCTTTGGCTCTAGATGCATACAAGCAAAATGGTACGTCCAAATCTCTTACGCACAGCAAGATAAAATCTTCTATTCAGATAATTCATCACTTTCGTGATCGTTCCTTGAATGAGGCAGACATTCCAACTGAAAATGTTGTCATATTTGACGAAGCACAGCGTGCATGGAACCAACGTATGTTATCAGACTTTATGCAAAAGAAGAAAGGGGCGATTCTTAACCGTCTAACTGATGATCAGCGTGCCCACTTCTTGGCTATGAGCGAGCCAGAGTTGTTAATTGACTATATGAACCGACACCAAGATTGGGCCGTAATTGTTTGCCTGGTCGGCGGTGGTCAGGACATTAACACTGGTGAAGCTGGTATTCAAGAGTGGTTTGCGTCATTAAAACGTTCTTTCCCAGATTGGAATGTTTACGTGTCTGGCGACATAACATCCAATGAATACCTGGGCGACCAATCGTTTGCAGAACTAACTGATGGGCTAAAATGCGAAACGATTAAAGAACTGCACCTGTCCGTATCATTGCGTGCACACAGAACATCCGATGTTGCGGGTTTTGTGGATTCTTTGCTGGATAATGATGCCGCAGCCGCCGCAGAAAAATATAAACGATTGTCCGAAGTCTATCCAATCTATATGACGCGTGATTTGGCGCGTGCCAAACAATGGGTGCGTGAACAGACCGCCGGCAAGGCATTGCGTCACGGTCTGATTGCCAGTTCGAATGGCCGCAGATTGCGTGCAGATGGTATTTGGATAGAAAGTAAGTGCAAGCCGGAAAAGTGGTTCCTGGGCGAACGCGATGATATCAAGTCGTCATACTTTATGGAAGAAGCGGCCAGTGAATTTGATATCCAGGGCCTGGAAATAGATTATGCGGTTGTCGGCTGGGATGCAGATTACAGATATGTTGACGGCAGATTTGAGTATTTCAAACCAAGCGGCTCGCGTTGGCTATCGATCAACCAAGAAGACAAGAGACGTTATCTTAAAAACGCATATCGTGTGCTGCTGACCCGCGCCCGTGAAGGTTTTGTAATATTCGTCCCACGCGGCGACGCGTCCGACACCACCCGCCAACCAAAATTCTACGACGAACTGTGGCAATACCTAACCGATATTGGGGTGGAGGAGTTATAAATGTCCACGGCTAAAAGACAGCATTATGTTCCAAGATGTCTTTTAAAGCACTTTTGTGCTGATGGCCAAACAATCAATGTGACAGACCTAAAAACAAATAAAACATATCAAACAAATATAACCAATGTCGCCCAAGAAAACCGTTTTTATGATTTTAAAACAATGAATGGCGATATATCTTTAGAAGATAGTTTTTCTGGTTTAGAGGCTAAAACTGCGCCCATAATTGACAGAATAGTATCAACAGAATCAATAGCGTGGTTTACAGATAAAGATTTTCAGATTTTGGAAGATTTTATCGTGTGTCAATTTTACAGGACTAGGAAATCGGTAAATAATACAAAAAAGATTTTGAAAACCGAAAATCTGCCAATTTTTGATCGATATAATGCCAAGGGTGAAAAGATTGACACTTTGTACAGTAATGATTTAGACATAGATGACAATGTTTCGAAAACCATAACATACAACATACTAAATCATATGGAACATAATGATGTTGTTCGTGATGCCATTGCTTCAATGGAGTGGTTGCTGATGAAGTGCCCAGATGATAGATGTTTTATTATTTCTGATAGTCCAGCAGTATTGGGCAGCAGAACGTCCCCTTCGGACTACAAAGGAGAACATGCTGGTTTTGAGTTAGCTGATGCACAAATAATGCTTCCCGTATCATCAAAGTTGATGTTGGTACTTTCTGCAAAACAGATGGTTGATAAGAAAAAGAATGATTTATTACGCATTATGATGACAGGGGTTCATGTGGATATTAGTGACATATTTAAATGTTGTGTAACTGGTGGCGCATGTAGATGCCCTGATAGGTGGGTAACATTGTTTAATGAGACGCAAAAACGCAACGCAGAACGGTTTATTTATGGGAGGTTAAAATAGATTTTGTTGAATTGGTTTTTCCTGTTCGTTAAATCCCAAGCAAAAAGCAGTTAGTGTTTCATAGGCTTTTTGTTTTCTATGGTAAGTTGATAGATTTTGGTCCTCTTGTGCAACGTACTTTTCTATACTTGTAAAAATATCATTTACGTGAGTATATATCGCTTCTTTATCGCACTTATAATGCCTTGTGCAATTACTTGCACACACATATTCTACACCATTTCCCACAAAAATCAAGGGCGGTGTGTTTTACATCACGATCTGTAATACTTTATTTATATTTCTGTCGGGTGATTTACCCATTTCTAAATCTTCTTTGATATTACATAACAGATTTACTACAGATTGAAAGCGCTGTCTTTCTGGGAAATATACGTCTCCAGTGTCGCCATATCCTGCCAGCAATTCTTTTGCACCATTGCCATAGTAATAGTGCATGTCGCGTGATGGTTCGGCATATCCCGCTTCACCAAAGTCGATAAGCCCCACGATTTTTTTTGTGTTTGTATCGAACATCATGTTGCCAAAATGCAAATCACAGTGTGTCAAAACTGGTTTTACAGGATATTGTTCAGATAAGTATTTATATCTGTCGCGCACGGCGTTGATGTGCTGAATCTGCTCATCTGTGAATTGTTTTTTTACTGTGTCAGGAAAGTATTCGTCAAACACTTCTAAGCTGTCTGTGTAATGTAATGGTGCATCTTGCAACCAACTGTAATCATTCCCCAGATTATGTAATTCGTGTGCAATTTTACCGATTTGACGTAATATATCGGATTTTGTTTCTTCGTCAAAAGAATCGTGCATTTCCTGGGTGTATGTCGTGCCGTGTACCAATGTTTCGCCAATGATGTTTCGACCTGACTTGTCCTTTTTGTGATATAAAATTTCTGGAACTTCAAAGCTCAACTTTCCTTTTAGAAAGTTTAATACTTTGATTTCTTTGTCAGGATTGTTAAATGGCGTGTCTTCTTTTTTAGGTATTCTGAATACAACGCTGTCATTAACCAATACAGCGATGATATTTCGTCCCGAACCTATTTTTTTTATACTTTTTATTTCTATTTCAGGAAACGTTTCGGTGATGGTTTCCTGGATTTGTTCAGTTGTCATTTTTTTATTCCTGTGTTTTTAATTGCCAAAACACCCCAGAAATTCGTATGAATTTACTGGCTGTTTCGCAAAAAATTATTGCGTGATTATATTTTTTTTGAGATTTTGCGGCGGGTCAGTGCAATTGCACTATATTGACACAGTCATTGTAAGGTATGATATGGCAAAAGTCAAGATATGTGTTTCGGGGGGCATTTTTCATAAATGTACGATTTCGGTGTCGGGGAATTGTGATGCGATGTATTCAGCGGCCAGCCTTCGGTGGCATTGGTGTGCGGTCTTTTCAGTGCACATCAGGCATATGCGGTCCAGTTCGTCCGGACTGCGCCCCGCCAATGGCGCACGCCCCGAAATCAGGCGTCTGTAAATCGGTTCGGCATCCGCCCAGGTTGCCTTTTTATCCTTGAACGCGGTCAGCATTTCAAATTCAGGCGCAAATTCCGGGTGGTATTCATATCGGTCACCCAAAACAGTCGCCAGATTTTCGCCACTGTAATATGGAACATACTTGCTGATCCGCCACAGGCGAATGTCCCACACGCAACGAATGCGTGCCGCATCCAGGACTTCCAGAAATGCTTCGGG
>JAFTTY010000028.1 GCA_017466525.1 Alphaproteobacteria bacterium | reverse complement strand
GCGCGTGGCGTTTTCGGGGATTTGCTGTCTTTTTTTGTGACAGTCTTTTTTTCACGTACTTTTACCATTTATAATCCTTTTTCGTGTTATACGTTTGTGTAGCCATAAAATTCATTGCCAATAAAGACCAATGCGTCCTTATCCGTAGTGAATCCATGGCCACACGACCATACCCCATGGTATTTTATTATTTATAATAAAGACATAGGGATAAATCCTGACCGAAAATTAATTCGGTATGCTCTCTCTGCTCTATACCCCCGTTATGATAGTATATTTTAACCTAAAATCAAGCAAATAAACAAAAACGCCCTATTTCAGGCGTTTTGTCCATTCATTATCTGGAAAATTTAGGCGCAACATTTCTGCATAACCATTTGCCTGTTCCGGCAGGCCAATTGCAGTATAACATTCGGTCAGGCGGAACATCGCCTCTGCCGTCATGACAGTTTCTTGGGCGTCTTGGACAACCGATTGCAGGCGCGCAATCGCACTGGGCCAATTTTCACGCGCCATATCATTGCGCGCGGCGTACATAACCTTGCCCGCGATATAATTTTTTAAGATGATGATTTTGTTTTCGGCGTTCTTGGCATATGGACTGCGTGGAAAACGCGAAACCAGCGTTTGAAATTGTTGCAACGCGTGCGCAGACATACCTGGTTCACGACGAACGTCACTGACCTGACGATAATAGCACATGCCACGCAGATACATCATGTATGGTACATCCGCATGACCAGGGTGAAAACGCATAAATCTGTCAATCGATAATATGGCACCGGCAAAGTCATCGTCCAGATAGTACGAATATGCAGACATTACCAGCGCATCTGCGGCCCATGGGCTGGACGGATGTTGGGTTTCTGCCTTTAAAAATTCGGCCGCCGCCAAATCATAATTTTCATCTTCGAATTCTGTGTATGCGGTCTTGTAAATTTCAGGCAGGCTTTGTTCCGCGACGATTTCATTGTCAGTCCCAGCGCACGCAGCAAGTGCCCCACAAACAACCAATAACGATAATATTTTTTTCATGCTTGATATTCCTTTGTCTAACAGAGTATAATGAGAACATCTGAAAAATAAAAGACTTTTTTTAGACCAAGGATATTTTACCCCAAAAAGGGATTGCAATCATGAGACTGGGCAAACATATTTTCGGCGTTGGTGCCATGACAGGTATCAGTCGTGTATTCGGATTCATTCGTGACATGTTAATTGCGCGCGTGTTGGGCGCCGGACGTATGTCTGACATATTCTTGACCGCGTTTAAGTTGCCGAACCTGTTTCGCGACCTGTTGGGTGAAGGGGCGCTGTCTGCAATATTTATTCCAATGTATGCAGATTCAAAAAAGGACGAAGGTTTTGCAAGGAATGTGTTTTCATGGTTAATGGTGGGGCTGTTATTCCTGACCGTGTTATTTGAGATATTTATGCCGTTGGTTGTTTGGGCGCTGGCACCTGGGTTTGAAATGACGCCCGGTAAGATGGAGGCAACTGTTGTTATATCACGAATAATGTTTGTGTATGTTATCTTTATTTGTGGGGCGGCGTTTTTGTCTGCAATACTTAATTCGTTTTCAAGATTCTTGCTGGCGTCATTTATGCCGGTATTGTTGAACATTATGCTGATTGGTGCATTGTTATGCGCAATGATTTGGGGCACAGAACACATTCTGTATCTGATGGCAGGCACGGTCGTTCTGGCCGGCGTTGTTCAATTCGGCATACTGTGGTCCCGTATACGCAAAAAACATTTTGGATTGCGCCTGATTATACCACGATGGACCCCAGGAATTAAAAGTATGTTTAAGCGACTGGGGGTCAGCATCGTCGGCAGCGGTTTTTATCAAATTACAATTATTATTGGTACACTGGTTGCCAGTTTCCAAAGTGGCGCCGTGTCATGGTTGTACTATTCAGACAGAATCGTACAGTTGCCATTCGCGATGATTGGGTTGGCGGTGGGAACCGTTCTGATGTCATCAATATCAAATGCCTTGGCAGAAAAAAATATGCGCAGCGTATATATTCAACAAAATTCTTCGATGCGGCGGTCTATGATGTTAATTCTGCCGTGCGTGGCAGGCTTGGTCGTGTTGGCGGAACCAATTATAAAATACTTGTTCCAATATGGTGCATGGACAGCAGAATCAACGCACGCGGTTGCAATCGCAATTATGATTCAGGCGTTCGTTCTGCCGGCAATGCTGGTCAGCCAGATATACAGTAAAACACTGTACGCGGCACAAGATGTTAAGACACCTGTAAAAACCAGTATGATTTCATTGGCGGTGGCATCGGTGCTGTATTTAAGTCTGTTCCCATTTATCGGTTATCTGGCAATACCGGTTGGTGTTGTGGTCAGCGGATATTTAAAGAATGCGTTGCTGGGGCGGGCATGCAAAAAACGCGAACTGATACATCACGACAGCCGTACGGCGCGCGCAATTGTCGCGTTCGGACTGTGGGCGGCAATCGTTGGTATGATAATGTATCGTATACCAATTTCCAGCATATGGGTTCTGGGGGCGGTTATCGCGGGATATGCAATAATATACCTGCCAGTGGCGTACCTGATTGATCGCAAAATTTAAGCTGGAAAATAAAGTTGAAAGTGGGCTTTTTATATGATAAAATACAGTATAAAGAATGTAAGGAGTCCGAAATCATGAAAAAAGTAGTTTCTTTGGCTGTCTTGACGGCAATGCTGTCAGGATGTATGGATTTAAGCACAACTGGCAAGAACGCCGGTTATGGCAGTGATGGGTTTGGTGAAGAAACCTTGGTCACAGCAGATGCAGGTCAGCAAACGTTGAATGACACATATCTGTTGGCACCCGCACCAAAATACTATACAGGAACAGCGTACAAGGTTGATGGCGTGCAATATGTTCCAATGGAAGATATGACATATAACCAAACCGGTATCGCAGGCATTATCCCAACAGAATTAAATGGTACCAAGACAAGCAATGGCGAAGTATTTGACGCGAATCAGATGGTCGCAACCAGCAAAACATTGCCACTGCCAACAATTGCACGCGTAACAAATCTGGACAATGGTCAGTCTGTTATTGTTCGCGTAAATAATCGTGGCCCATTTGTAAACACACGTTTGATGGACTTGTCACCAGCAGCCGCACAAAAAATCGGTCTGAATGGTCAGGCACGTGTTCAGATTCAGGTCTTGGCAGAACAAACAACCGCTGTGAAGAATGCGACAATGGGCACGGTTGCACAACCAACAGTCGTTGAAACAACTGTTGTTGAAACACCTGTACAGAACGCACAGCCGATACAGACAGTTCAACCAGTTCAAGTTGCAACCACAGGTGGCGAATATAGCGTTCAAGTCGCGGCATTTTATGCCCAAGATAGCGCGGACGCGTTGGCACAACGCATGAAACAGTATGGCGACACAATGGTTGTTAACGAAGGCGATATGTACAAGGTTCGTATTGTTAACCTGAGTGCAGCACAGGCACGCCACGCAATTGATTCACTGCGCAGTAACGAAGGCATGGTTCCAGGCCTGTTAAAAGACGGCAAATGGATTAATGCAGACAGCATTTAAACAACATGCATATTATTGAAAAGAACCGCCGTTGGCGGTTCTTTTTTATCTAAGTGATATATCCAGCCCTAGTCAGATAATGAATTAGTGGTTATTGCATCTGGCACATTTTTGTAGCCGTCGCAATATGGTACAATCCCATCGTTTACTACTTCCTCATCTTCCTCATCTTCCTCATCAAACGGACATACTAATCCGGTCAATAAATCAACATTTAATGAACACCATTTGGTTTCGGCCCAATCGGTTTTGTACCAATCGGTTTTGTCCCAATCGGTTTCGGGGGTTTCGGTTTCGGAGGTTGAGGTCGAAAAGTCATCTTTGTTACACTTAGCATCTTTCTTTTCTGATAGGACTGGCACGACGGGCAGACAACTGGCAGACTTGCCATCTTTGCTGCGACGTGCGCCATTTTCCCAACATAAACACGCCCCCCACGACTGGGTATCAACACCCAACCCATAATCACGCGGACACATATTTTCATTTTCCAGAATACGGTATGCATTGATCAAACTTTTATAGTTGTCATTTCCAGAATAATAATCATAGTCATCGAAGTCCGATTGACAATAATCTGTCTCGATATATGCATCAAGTCGCGCAAAATCCAAGCCAACAAAACGACCGTTCAAATTCATACATTGCGTTGACAGATTTGCCATGACTTGGTTATAAACCTCTGTTGCGACACCGCTTGAACGTGGGGTTCGATGCTGTAATACAAGCACATCGTTAGCCGTTGTGTCATCAACCAAATTGACATCCGTTGTCTTGTCGTCCAATAGGCCATAATATGTTTTACCAGACATGTTGTTTTTAAAGTAATATATTTTATCACCTGTAGTTTGATTTAAACCATTATTTTGTCCCGGAACAGAATCAAAGCCACCAAACACCTGGGCGATTAATGTGTCGTTATTACACGCATCAACCGTGGTTAAAATCTTGGCACATTCTGACTTCATCGTGCGGTTGCCTGTTGTGTCATATTCATACAATGTAAACCAGTCGATTGCGGTCCCCGGTTCAAACAAACCACTGTACGGATAATAGAAATTTTCATAATTTGCACCACCATACTTATCAAAACACTGACGCGCGATGGCACGACACGCCGTCAAAGTATCTGTATCCGTACGGTTTTTGACATATTGCGCAATAATGTCACCTTCGCCATTGTTGGCGAACATATTATTACAAGACGCAACATAGTCCGTACACATCGCAGAACTTAATGCGATTTTATCGGGCTGTAAAATAACAGTGTTATCGCCAGTCAAACCAGACATGCCTGCGGTTATGGCGGCATCACTGTCCATATAACATGCAGATACAAAGTCAAAACACCCTTGTTTTATTTCTTCGACCTTGGACTTTTGGGCATAATATATCGACAACATCGCCCTGTCTAAGTATTCTGACCAGACGGTGTCCGCCTTTTCAACACAGGTATCCAAGGCAGGCGCCGCGAATTTTTTTACACGATTTTCAAAATTTGTGACAAATGCGCGATTATTAATGTCTTTGGACAAGCGCTGTTCTGCGATGTCGACACCGTCGCTGAAACTCAACAGATTTTCCAGTTTGTAAAAATCTTTGATACCTGCGATTGGCTTACCCGTTGTGACATCAATATATTCACCATTGTCCAGACACTTGTGATAGTTGGCACCACAAACCTCCTCGCTTAAAATGGCAGATTCAACCGCGTTAATACATGTTGTGACGTCCGCAGAATTATGTTTCTGACGATTTTCAATGCGCGCCAAGTCCAGCATTGCCCCACCCTCGCGTACGGCGGACTTCATTTGCTGTTGTGTTTTTTCAATCGCGGTTTGGACCGTATTACAGTCTTGTTCAATTGCCATCAAATATGCGGTTATCGCACGCTGCAACGACGCATCATTACAATCAGAACGTACCGCATCACGACATTGAGGATACACGGCATTATATAACGCCATACCGTTATAGGCGGCGATTGCCTGGCCGACATCTGTCATGCCAAATGCATTCGCGGTATCAAATGATATGTTAATACTGTTCAAATCAGTGTATTTGCCACCAACAGTCGAATCTTCGCCACGAATAGAATTCATAATTGCCTGTAACAAGGCCTTGGATGCGGACTTGTCATCTGTTAAGGCGGCTTCGCCCTCAGACTCGGTCCGCATGGCAGTTGCCTGGGCAGCAGTCATACCAACAACATCCAGATTTTCCGTAAACACGGTCAATTGTTCGCCCGCCTGTTGTAACGTTTTACGCGCATCAATCAATTTGAATACACGGTCATTGCACGAACAACGGCGATAGTCATCGTTTTTCAAACTGCAAAACTGATCCATGCATGAAAAGTATGTGTTTTTACATTGTTCGTATTCTGCACCCGTGCGCGTACTGGACATCGCAGTTGTTGCAGGCGTATTTGCCGCGCGCGAAACAACACGCCCCGCATTTTTATTTGTTGTGGCATTGCGTGATACGGTACGCTGGGCGGGCGTTGCACTGCGCGAAACAGTGGCAGATGACGAACGCGATGAAACAGATGCGCCACTGCGCGCGACGGTTGTGCCCTTGGCTGTACGTGGAACCAATGCTGTTGTGCGTGGTGTGGTTGACCGCCGTACCGTGGTGGAAATACGTCCCTGGGACTGTACGGTATTTTTATCTGATTTTGTGCGCGAAACAGTTGTGCCGTCACGAACACCTGCATTGGCAACGCCAATGCAAACCAGCAGGTTTGCAACGAAAATCAGAATTTTATTCATCTCTGATAGAAATCTTAGCAAATTTGCGAATTTTCACGCAAGTGAATTATTATTTTTTTATCAGAATATTTTCCATAAAATAAATTTTTCTTGTTGCAATGGTTGATAAATTAAGTTATTATTCTGTTCACTTTGTGGGCGTATGGCGGAATTGGTAGACGCGCTAGTTTCAGGTACTAGTGGTAGCAATACCTTGGAAGTTCGAGTCTTCTTACGCCCACCAGAAAGTTTTGGGGTTGTAGCTCAGTTGATAGAGCGCTACGTTCGCATCGTAGAGGTCGTGGGTTTGAGTCCCATCAGCTCCACCACGTTTTATAGAATAGTAAGTCTTCGGGGATATGGCGGAATGGTAGACGCTGAGGACTTAAAATCCTTTGGTCATTGCGACCGTGTGGGTTCGAGTCCCACTATCCCCACCACCTATAAAAACAGCCACAGTTTGTGGCTGATTTTTATTTCGATTAACCGCCGTAGTATATCATAAAATCGTTTGGTTTGATTTTATTGTCAAAACTGCCGTTACAAGGAGAATGACGTATGATTTTTATTTGTTTGCCACTGGGAGTTGCTAGATTAGACGAAGTCCCAGAATATAAAATTTCATAGTGCAAATGCGTCAAATCTTTACCCATACCACGAACTTTTTGATCTTTGTTTCCACCAGTATGCCCCATATAGCCAATTAGACACCCGGCAGAAATCTGCTGTCCCTTTTTCACAACATATTCATCAAGATGCATATACTGTGTCACCCAACCATCATCATGCTTTATACGAACATAATTACCAGCCGACGAATTATTCCCAGCAGGCGTGACAGACGCCACAACGCCATCTGCTGTTGCATAAATGGGCTGACGATAAAAATCTTCGGTACAGCCAATATCAACACCCTCATGCGGACGTTTACGTTCACAACCATACGGCGAACACATTAGACCTTTAAGCGTATTGTTTATTAATTTTTGCGTCCTACCCTTTGGGTCTTTAAATGTACTGGGATCTGGCATATCCGCCATATTCACAGGTAGGCCAAGCGGAACCTTTTGTCCCTGGGGAATTTTTGGATGACGCAACGAACAATAGCCACCACCCTGTCGCATTTGGGAACCGGCATTCCCAGTTGCCGGCGCAACAACACCACCACCCGTCCCGGCACCAGGTGCAGGTGCCACACCACCAGGTGCAGGTGCCACAGGTTGTGTGCCACCACTGGGCGGAATTATAACATAATAAGTACTGCCGTCTTGGGGGGGTGGATTGCCGTTTTCATCACAATTTTCACAATCATTAATCCCTTCCGCCTTTAACAAAGCATCCACTTCAGCGTGCGCTGCCTCTTCTGCATCTTGCAAAATAATATATTCATACGCAGATAAGCCAGCATAATTTTCATAATCTTCGGCAAATTTTTCCATTCTTTCTACAAATGAATAGTCGTTGGCAACGGTTGGGAATTTTGTTGGTTGCAAAAAACTGGCGCCAATGGCAGCACCACCAGAAACCAATAAAAAAGAAATAAATCCGCTGGCCCCTAACCCTTTCATAAGAAAAATGTTAAAACATTTGAAATTTTATTGCAAGAGCCTTTATTTATAACTTGCAACAAATTCTTTCTTTGGTAAAATATGTCACACGTCTGGGATGAGTAGCTCAGTTGGTTAGAGCATCACGTTCACATCGTGGGGGTCGCTGGTTCGAGTCCAGTCTCATCCACCAAAAAATTACGCCCAAGTTGGGCGTTTTTTTTATTTGAAATATGGATTGTTTTGTTTCAGCCATGCAACAGTCGTCGCCATGCCATGACCATGAACAATTTCCGTATCGTCGGGCAAATTCAAGTTATAAATATGTGAAATTGACTGAAACAGCATCTTTTCATCGCCACCCGGTAAATCACAACGACCATAACTGTCTTGGAACAATGTATCGCCAATTATCATAACACGTTCATCAGGGAAATGATACGCCACGCCACCGGGCGTATGACCAGGCGTTTCAACAATATCCATAAACAAGCCCGGCAAGATTTCTGTACGCGAAATATCCAATTCTGTTGGTCGAATATCATTGATTGTTATAGGTGGCAAGCCAAAGTAAGCCAACAAATCATTACCCCAACCAACCAATCTGAAATCACCACTGTGCAAGAACCATGGCACATTATACTTTGCTGCAAGCGCAGGCGCACACGCAATATGATCAGGATGGCCATGCGTGACATAAATTGCACGCAAATTTAATCCGCGTTCACCCAAGATGCGCGTCCAATCGTCTGCCCGTCCCCAGGGGTCAAAAATAACACAATCACCACCCACAGACACAATCACCGACTGTGTATTTTGTGGGGGCATTTGTATTATTTCAAATTTATTGTTTCTTAGTTTTTGTTGCATTTGTTTTTTTGACCGTTGATTTCTTGGCGGTTGACTTTTTTGTTTTTCCATAAACAATTTCGCGGATTTCGTCGCCTGTTAAGGTTTCGCGTTCCAGTAATTGTTGTGCCAATTTTTCAACCATCTTTTTATTTTTAGTCAAAATCTTGGTTGCATCATTGTGCGCAACGTCCAACCAGGAACGTATTTCCGCATCAACCAGTTCCGCAGTCTTTTCAGATGCATTTTCCAAGGCACCACGTGTACCAAATGTGCCGACCTGATTAATTGCAGGCAAGCCAACCTTTTTAGAAAGACCCGCCGTAGTAATCGAATAACGCGCAAGACGTGTTGCCATGGCAATATCGCTTTCTGCGCCGGTGGTAATTTTATCAGAACCAAAGAATATTTCTTCGGCACTGCGTCCGGCAAGGGCGATGGATAGGTTGGCGCGAACCTCGGCCAGGGTCATGGAAACCTTGTCATCAATTGGCAAGTGCTGAACCATACCCAGTGCACGACCGCGTGGGATAATCGTTGCCTTGTGAATCGGGTCTGTGATATCTGCGTACATCAGACTGACAAAGGCATGGCCCGCTTCGTGATATGCGGTTAATTTGATATCTTCGGGACGCATTTTGCGAATCTTGCGCGGTCCCATGATGATTTTATCGCGCGCTTCTTCGATATCATCCGGCGTGATTTCTGGGCGACCGTTGCGAACGGCATGCAAGGCGGCCTCGTTCAACAGATTTTCCAGGTCTGCGCCTGAAAAGCCCGTTGTACCACGTGCAATATCTTGCAAGTTTACGGCATCACCAATTTTTACTTTTTTGGCGTATAAATCCAATATTTCACGACGCCCCGCCATGTCTGGCAGTTCAATATAAACCTGGCGGTCAAAACGACCAGGACGCAACAAGGCGGCATCTAACATATCGACACGATTTGTCGCACCAATTACGATAATGCCTGTATCATTTGCAAAACCGTCCATTTCAATTAACAACTGATTTAATGTCTGTTCACGGTCTTGGTCATTATATGAATGGGTTGAGCGTTTTTGACCAATTGCGTCAATTTCATCGATAAACAAGATGCACGGCGCATTACGCTTTGCCATTTCAAACATTTCTTTGATTTTTGCAACACCCAGACCAACAATAATCCCAGAAAAATCAGACCCAGATGCGGCAAAGAATGGGACGTTTGCCTCGCCCGCGATGGCACGCGCCAATAGGGTTTTACCCGTACCAGGCTGGCCAGACAACAGAACACCACGCGGAACACGCGCACCCAAAGATTTATATTTGTCTTTGTTCTTTAAGAAATCGACAATTTCGGACAATTCTTGTTTTTCAGAATCAATACCTGCAACATCTTTGAATGTTGTTTTTGGTTTGCCTGTGGCGATTTTTGTTGGATTTTGATTGACCAAACTGCGACTGATGCCACCGGCACCACCACGACGGAAACCACGGAATATCCAAAAGATAAACATCAATGTCAACAGCAACGGCGCAAATGTCGCAATGCGTTCAAACCACGATTTTGACGTATCAATTGTAATCGCAGTACCAGATTCTGACAATTTGGCCAACATTTCCGGGTCATATGTAATTGTCGCAGTATATTTTGTACCATCGGACAATGTGCCCGTTGCATCGTTGCCATTAATTTTCATCGTTTTAATTTCTGGGGCACGACGCAAAATATCAGAAAATGATAATTCAACCGGCTTTACAACGTTTGTGGGCGCACCCGGCGCAGTTGGGGTCACACCGCCCAACCAAATCGCACGACCAATCAGCAATAAAAACATTATGCCGAATATAATCAGAAAACTGACACCGCCATCACGGCTTCTTTTGCCATTGTTATTATTTTTTTTCTTGAAGTTTTTTAAGTCTTTTAATTTTTTCATTTTTCTTCCTGATACTTGTTTTTGCACCTTCGGGGACAATTAAAATCTGATTCTTGAAACGTCGAATCGTACAATGCCCCAGTGTAAATTTACAATCACTGTGCAACTTACTTAGTGCGAAATTCAGCGAATTCAAGCGCGGTTGATATTCGTCCCCCCCAATGATTTGGATTAACATTCCCAGTGACTTTAAACCAACATGTGGGGGTACGTCAAATAGAAAAGAATCTGAAAATAATGCGTATTCTTTATATAAAACAGAATTAACACGCGATGCAATATCACCGTCCAAGGCGTCACGCGCGCGGGACAAATTTTGAATTGCCAACAGGATTCTGTCATCACTGATACCCAGTTTTGATGCCAATAAATGACGGTTCTTGCGAATCTTTACACGCGTATAATTTTCGTCGTCATTCATTTCATCGTGGAAATATTTTATGCCGTTTTTATCACAGTATTCAACTAACTCATGTCGATAAACATTTAGTAATGGACGAATAATCTTTACGCCGTCACGGTATGAAATATCACGAATAGCGGACAGTCCGACAATTCCACTGCCCCGCGCCAGATTCATTAAAAACGTTTCAATTTGATCATCAGCCTGGTGCGCAACAACCAAGGCATCAATATTATTTTCACGACAAAAATCCGTCATAAACTGATAACGGGCGGTGCGGGCCGCAGCCTCTAGCCCTGATAACGGTTTATCTGATAACCAATCAAAGATACAGAACGGTATATTTAGCGATTTGCATAAATCAGCAACATATTGCGCTTCCATATCTGCGGCGGGGCGCAAATGATGATTTACATGCAACGCAGTTACATTCATACCCGCATCAACCAACCAATGCAACAGGCATACAGAATCAACGCCACCACTGACCGCGACCGCCAGGTGTTGCCCCGAAAATTGCCGAATAAAATCCAAAAACTTTTCATTCATTGTTGTGCTATTTTATGATATAATTTGCAAAAATAAAGGAAAAAGAAATGGGATGTAGGTTAAAATCTATTGCGGTTTATTGCGGTCATCAAATGGGCACAGACCCACAATTTAAACGTGATGCCGTGGCGGTGGGACGTATGCTGGCCAAAAATGGTATTCGTATGGTGTTCGGCGGGGGCGATGTCGGCCTGATGGGAACCGTCGCAACAGCATGCCTGAAAAACGGTGGTGAAGTTATTGGTGTATCAACAGATGACGTTATCGCGATGCAAGAACCAGCCCATCCAGAAATAGAGGTTCAGGTTGTTGACGGCGTTAATGAACGCAAGCAGATTATGTTTGATGAATCAGACGCATTTATTATTTTGCCGGGAGGTGTGGGAACACTGAACGAACTGACCGACATAATGACAATGCAACAAATTGGCGAAACAGATAAACCGTTGTTCTTTTTGAACACAAATGGATTTTGGAATCCGTTGTCACGCCTGATAAAGCATATGAAGAAATATGGTTTCGTTGTTCATCTGGAATCATATAACATGCACAATGCGGATACGGTTGCAGAATTGAAAAAGCAAATATTAAAATATTAAAAAATCCCCGATTGGGGATTTTTTATTACAGTTCAAAAACCTTGTCACGGGATGTGGCGCCACGGATAAGTTTTATGCTGGTCTTTGGAACGTTATAATGTTCTGCCAGCATTTTTATTACGTCGGCGGTTGCCTTGCCATCACTTGGTGCGGTTGTTGTATGTACGCGCACAACACCGTCGGGTTGTATTTCAACCTTGTTCAATTTTGCACGTGGAATAACGCGGACATTTATTTTCATGCCTTGATTTCCGAAATCATATCTTTAAATGCAGGCGTTTTATCGCCAGACACCAGATGCATATGAAAATGAAATACAGACTGCCTTACAAACGGGGCATTTGCACCAGCATTCGCCAAACAATTGAATTCACATTCAACGCCCAATATGTCCGCAGTTTTGGTAAAGCAATCCCAAAAACCGGTTTGTTCGTCCGCAGATGCATTTTTTGCAAAATCCAGAATATTTTCATAGTCACCCTTTGGAATAATCAAAACGTGGGTTGAAAACATAGGATTTACATCATAAAAAGACATCGCATATTCGTTTTCATAAACGCGATTACATGGGATTTCACCACGGATTATCTTTGCAAATACATTGTTTTTGTCATACATATTTTTATTCCCCTTGTTTTTCCGTCACAGCATATTAAAATACAGACTTGAAATCAATCTTTTTTAGACTATATCTGTCTTACAGGTTTAATAACAAGGAGATTATTAATGTTCAAACCTTTACATAACTATGTTCTGCTGGAAAGAATCGAAGAAGAAAATAAAACTGCCGGCGGAATTATTATCCCAGATAACGCAAAAGAAAAACCATCGCGTGGCCGTGTAATTGCCACAGGGAACGGCGTATACAGTGGCGAAAAATTAATACCATTAACTGTGAAGGCCGGCGATACAATCTTGTTTGCAAAATGGGCATCATCTGCCAATGAAGTTAAAATCGATGGCAAAGATTATGTTTTAATCAAAGAATCTGATATATTGGGTATCTTGGAATAAGAAAGGAATAAATTATGGCAAAAGATATTGTTTTTGACACAGACAAATTGGCCGCAGGTGTCGATAAATTGGCAAATGCGGTTAAAATTACTATGGGCCCAAAGGGACGTACCGTCGTTATCGAAAAATCATATGGCGCACCGGTTGCAACAAAAGATGGGGTGACAGTTGCCAAGGCGGTATCACTGAAAGACCCAGCAGAAAATATTGGTGCACGTATGGTTCAAGAAGTTGCAAAAAAAGCGGGCGATGATGCAGGTGATGGGACAACGACTGCAACCGTATTGGCACAAAAATTAATTCGCGAGGGTCGCCGCGTTATCGCCGCGGGCATGAATCCAATGGATGTTAAACGTGGTATTGATATCGCAGTAAATGCCGTCATCGCAGATATTGACGCCCATGCCAGACCAGTAAAAGACAGCGCAGAAATTGCACAGGTTGCAACAATTTCTGCAAATTCGGATTCTGATATTGGTGAAAAAATTGCAAATGCAATGGAACGCGTTGGCAAAGAAGGTGTTATCACCGTCGAAGAAGCAAAAGGTCTGGAAACAGAAATCGAAGTTGTTGAAGGCATGCAATTTGACCAAGGTTTTATGTCGCCCTATTTCGTGACAAACAGTGAAAAAATGTTGGCAGAATTGGATGGCGCACATATCTTGGTTTCTGAAAAGAAAATCACTGGATTACAGGCGTTGTTACCAATATTGGAACCAATTGCACAATCTGGTAAGCCACTGTTGATTATCGCAGAAGATGTTGAATCCGAAGCGTTGGCAACATTGGTGCTGAACCGTTTGCGTGGCGGGTTGAAGGTTTGCGCCGTAAAGGCACCAGGCTTTGGCGACAGACGTAAAGAAATGTTGAAAGATATCGCAATCGTCACAGGTGCAACGGTTATTTCAGATGATATGGGTATGACATTCGAAAACATTAACCCAAGTGTATTAGGCACAGCGAAAAAGGTTGTTGTATCCAAAGATTCAACATTGTTGGCGCATGGGGGTGGTGAAAAGTCTGCAATTGACGCACGTGCAGACGAAATCCGTGTTGCCATTGCCGCAACAACCAGTGAATATGATCGTGAAAAATTATCAGAACGCCTGGCAAAGTTGGTCGGCGGCGTCGCGGTTATCAAGGTTGGTGGCATGACCGAAGTTGAAGTAAAAGAAAAGAAAGACCGTGTTGATGATGCGTTGGCCGCAACACGTGCCGCCGTTGCCGAAGGTATCGTTGCAGGTGGCGGTATCGCACTGGTTCGCGCGACAGTTGCATTGGCAGAACTGCAAGGCGCGAATTCTGACCAGAATGTTGGAATTGACATCGTTCGTCGCGCAATTGTTGCGCCATGTGCACAAATCGCAGAAAATGCAGGAAAATCTGGTGAAATCGTTGTTGGCAAGGTTATGGAATCAAGCGACTATAACTTTGGATACAACGCGCAAACAGATGAATATGTCGATATGATGGCGTCTGGTATTATTGACCCAGCCAAGGTTGTAAAAACAGCAATCCAAGCCGCAGCAAGCACAGCGGGCGTAATGCTGACCACGGGGGCAGTAATGACAGAAATTCCAGAAGAAAAACCAGCGACACCACAAATGCCGGGTGGCATGCCAGGCATGATGTAAAGAATCCCCCATTTGGGGGATTTTTTATAATGTTTGAATTATGGCACCACAATACATGGTTACGGAATGACAATTTTTTTATTTTAAATAAAATGTAATTGTTGATACAACGCGGACCTTTTTATCAATTGCCTGACGCTCATTTGATGACCAGGCGTCTGTTGGATCGCGTGATTCAATACTGAATACGCCTTGGTTCGCACTTTTAATTTTACCCAAACGTGCGCCTGCGTCCTTGGCAAACTGTTCGCCGGCGTCTGTGGCATTCTTGGTTGCCTGTTCAATCATTGAAATCTTTATATCATTCAAACCATTGAATATGTAAATTGGGCCGACATAATCTTCGGTAATTGTAATGCCACGACGAACCAATTCGCCCATGCGACGCGATACTGCATCAACCAGCATAACATTATTTGAACGCACCATTACACCCGTATCAATAACATAGCGACCGTCACTTTGTTGCCCCTTGATTTCTGTATCTGAATAACCGGCGTATTTGTCACGAACCTGAATTCGCAGATTTTGAATTTCAGATGGCGCGAACCCGGCACCCGTTAAAAATTCATGTATTTCTGTGATATCAGAATCAATTTCTGATTGCAACGCCGCCAAATCGCCACCGACGCTGTTAATCTTGATGTTCCAAACCGCGGTATCTGCAACAACGTCGCGTTCGGCCAATCCCTTGACCGTAACGGTGCGCACAGACAACGCACGATAAATTCCATCGCCAATAAAATACCCACCCAGCGCAACACCAATCGCCAATACAGATAACCAAATGCCTGGAATTGTTTTTATTTTTTCAAAAACCTTCATGATTGCCCCCTCTTTTTTCTATATATACAATAAAAGATGCCACGGTGTCAAAACTATTTATTTTGTATTATTTCCTGAACAACATAATTTGCCAACATTAATCCAAATGTACCAGTCACCGTTATAATAGAACCTAAATTTTTTGCATGTCCTGTCACCGGCGCAGGTTGCTGGGTCGAATAAACAACCGGAATATCAGGCAAACTATTTTCACGCACCAGTTTACGAACACGGGACGCCAATGGACAGACAGATGTCTTGGAAAGACGGTCGACTTTTATTTTTGTAATATCTGTTTTTGATGCGGCACCCATGCTGGCAATCAGGGGGATATTATGCTTATCAGCCCAACGATATAATGCAATTTTTGAATCAACCGTATCAATCGCATCAATTATATAATCTGGCGAATAAGACAATTGAGTATTTTCATCAAAAAAGATATTTAGCGCACTGACCGTCGTATCTGGGTTTATGTCATGAATTCGGGCACGCGCGACATCAACCTTTGGCAAACCGACCGTTGATTCCAATGCAAATAACTGACGATTTATATTGGATGCGTCAACACAATCAAAATCAACGACAATTAAACGACCAATGCCGGTACGGGCCAATGCCTCTATCGCAAAGGAGCCAACAGCGCCGCACCCAACAACCATTACTGTTGATTTTTGCAATTTTTGTATACCGTCATCACCAAATAGTAAGCGCGTTCTGTGTAATCTATCCATTTTGTAATACCTGGGTTGTGTTTTCGTATATTAAATCTGTTGTTATGTTTGCGATTGATGCAACACGCATGGCAATGCCGACCACATTTGCAGGCACATCGCCGTCTGATTCAACCAGAATTCTGTCGTGCGGTGTTTGTTGAATACGCCGGGGCATATTCAAAGCACGTTCGCCATAGGAAAAATAAAAGTTATAGTCTGATATTAATTTTGACATCATATCAGGCGTTCCAGAATATCCATGCGCGACAAACAATGGCGGCAATTTGTTCTGGTTTTGCTTTAATATATGCATGATTAAATCCCATGCACGCACGCAATGCAAATGAACAACACGTTTCAGTTCATATGCCATTTCCAGTTGACGTATAAAAATAGAAATTTGAGTATCTATATTTGGGCGTGTTTTATCCAGACCGATTTCACCAATCATTAAATCAGGATTTGCAATTAGGGTTTTGCGCAATTCTAAATCCCAATCATCAGGCAAATCGTCAATAAACCACGGATGCACACCAATCGCACCAAAGACATCATTATTATTCTGCACAAGTCGAACAATATCACCCCAATCAGACGGACACGTACCGTTACAAATCATACCGGCGACACCCAATTCACGGGCACGCACAATTTCTGTGTTAGACATCAAATGACAATGTGCATCAATATACTTTGCCATGTTGTTACAGTTTTACACCATATTTTCCACGATTTATTGGACGGTATGATAATGCCTCGGCCAAATCTGGCATTTCAATATGTTCAGAACCACGCAAATCTGCGATTGTTCGTGCCAAACGTTTTATACGGTTATATCCACGTGCAGACATGCCCATCTTTTCCGCAGCAGCATTTAAGAACGCAGTTAATTCATCGTTCAATTTGGCATATTGTTCCAAATCTGCACCATCCAGTAATGCATTCACCCTGCCCTGGCGCGATATTTGACGTTCGCGTGCAGCGACCACACGGGCACGAATTTGCGCACTGGTTTCACGCGGTGTGTTATCATCGCGCGTCATTTCCCATGGATTGACAGCATCAACATCGACATGCAAATCAATTCTGTCCAATAATGGTCCAGATATTTTGTTCTGATATGCCTCTGCACATCTGGGGGCACGTGAACATGACAATGCAGAATTTCCCAGATGCCCACATGGACATGGATTCATTGCGGCAATTAACTGAAAACGTGCCGGATATGTTGCATTACGACGGGCGCGCGATATTAATATACGACCTGATTCCATTGGCTGACGTAAAATTTCAAGCGTGGCGCGATTAAATTCGGGCAATTCGTCCAAAAACAAAACGCCATTATGCGCCAATGAAATTTCACCAGGACGCGCATCAGAACCACCACCTGCCAAGGCAACCGGACTGGACGTGTGATGTACGCTGCGGAACGGGCGTGATGACATTAATGATTTATTATCCAACTGGCCCGCAATAGAATAGATTATTGATGTTTCTAAAATCTCGGCCGCGGTCATTTCAGGCATAATTGTTGGCAAACGTGACGCCAACATTGTTTTCCCAGACCCCGGGGGACCAACCATCAACATTGCATGACCGCCCGCCGCCGCGATTTCCAGCGCACGTTTGGCGGATTCTTGGCCGTGCACCTCTGCCATATCAAGCGTGGAATTTGTTGTTGATTCTGGCACGGTTAATTCAGGCAATGGTAATATCTGGGTACCCTTGAAATGATTTATTAACTGCAAAACATGGTCCGGCGCCAATATGTTTGTGTGACCGGCCCAGCGTGCCTCTGCCCCCTGGGGGCCAGGACAAACAATCCCCAATCCGTTTGAATTGGCCCAGACACTGGCCGGCAGAACCGCATCTGTTTTTACAATGGTGCCGTTTAAGCCAACCTCGCCCAGAATAACATATTTTTCCAATTCATTTTCAGGCAGTACGCCAATTGCACACAAAATCCCACACAATATTGGCAGGTCAAAATGCGAACCGCTTTTTTCAACATCTGCCGGCGACAGGTTTACCGTTAAACGCTTTGGCGGTAATGACAGATTTAATGCAGATAAAACATTACGAATTCGTTCGGCAGATTCCTTGACCGCGCGATCGGCCAAGCCGATGATATTAAATTCAGGTTTTGACAGCCCAGATGATAATTGTACCTGAACATCAATTGGCGTGGCATCCATGCCATTAAAAATTATAGACTTTAAAGATATCATGTTTTTCATATTAGAACTTGAATTAAAATTCCGCAAGTTCTAATATGCATTAGAAAAGAAAAGGATTATACATGCCCGCAAAAAATAAAAACAAAGCACGCGAATGGTTTAATACGATATTTTATGGCGCACTAATCGCAATAGTATTTCGCAGTTTCCTGTTGGAACCGTTTAATATTCCGTCTGGTTCTATGATTCCAACACTGCATGTTGGGGATCATATATTTGTTGAAAAATGGGCATATGGATATTCCAGATATTCATTCCCATTTGGGTCTTGGAAAATGTGGGATGGACGCTTTTGGGCAACAGAACCAGAAATTGGTGATGTCGTCGTATTCCGCAATCCACGTAACGAATCCCAAGACTTTGTTAAACGTCTGATTGGAAAACCGGGTGATACAATTCAAATGATTGGTGGCCGCCTGCACATTAATGGCGAACAGGTAAAGCGTGAAAATCCACGGCAATATGTTGTCGCAATACTGCCAAAATCAATACGTAGCGTCGGATTTTATCAAGACAACATGTCAATCAAGGGAAATAAAATCTGGGTTGACAATCAGCCTGCCCCATTTAACTATACCATTGAATACAAGTCTGATAAATACTGTGAAATGTATATGGATGCGTGTGGTGTATTTACCGGCACGGAATACACAGAAATATTGCCAAATGGCGTATCACACAGCATAATTGAGTTTGGCGACGGTGCGTTCTTTGACAATACAGAACCATTTGTTGTGCCCGAAAACCACTATTTCTTTATGGGCGACAATCGCGACAACAGTGGCGACAGCCGTGGCGATGTCGGTTTTGTGCCACGCGATAACGTATTGGGCCAGGTTTGGTTCGTGTGGTATTCACATAACTATTACGCACCAATGCTGTCGTTGTGGACATGGGGAAACAAAATGCGTTGGGATCGCTGGGGAATGGGAATTAATTAAAAATGAGAAAACTGAATTATGATTTTAAAGACGCGGGATTACTGAATCTGGCCCTGACACAGAGCGGTGTTGACGCGGTAAAAAATAATGAGCGCCTGGAATTTATCGGGGACCGCGTACTGGGGTTAAGTGTGGCGGAACTGTTGTACGAAATGTATCCAGATGAAAGCGAAGGGGAACTGGCACGCAGACACGCAATGCTGGTTTCAACAGAAACACTGGGAAATGTGGCACGGGAACTGGGGCTGGATAAGCATGTTCGTCACGGACATATGACCGCAGGACGCATTCAGCATGTGTTGGCCGATGCGATGGAGGCTGTATTCGGCGCAATATTTTTAGATTCTGGGTTCGAAGTGGCGCGTGACGTTATCGTCGAAATATGGCGCGAACTGGCCGCAGCAGACGCAGTCGCACCAAAAGATCCAAAAACCGCCCTGCAAGAACTGGTTCAGCATATGGATTCAGGCAGTTTGCCAATATACGAATATCTGGACGCGACAGGCGCATCACACAATCCGGTCTTTAATGTTCGAGTGTCGGCAATGGGCAAATCCGCCGTTGGCAGCGGGACATCAAAAAAGTCCGCAAGTATCGCCGCCGCAAGCGAATTGCTGAAAATCCTTGCAATTTCAGAAACAGGGAATTAAAATCAACCTATTAATTATAAAAATAAGGATAAAAGTATGTTTTCAATTTTATTGGTTATGTTGATTATCGTCGCAGTTATGATGATTGGTTTAATCTTGTTGCAAAAGTCAGAAGGTTCTGGGATGTCTGGTTCTTCGGCGGCGTCAATGTTGGGTGGTGCATTGACAGGTGCCGCGGCAGGGAATTTCTTGACCCGCGCAACAGCATGGCTGGCAACAATATTCTTTATACTGTGTGCGGCGTTGGCCATTGTCGCATCAAAAACAAACGTTGCAGACCAACAGAGCAGCCTGCGTTCAGAAGTTATTCAGCAAGAAAATGCAGAGAATGCACCAGCAGTTACCCCTGCACAAACAGATGCGCCAGCGGAACCAGCAAAGGTTGCAGAATAATAAAACAAACGCCCAATTGGGCGTTTTATTTTTGATTCTGAATATATTCGTCCATCATACGCACCAAACGTAAACGCGCCATATCGTCTGGACGTTTTGATTTTGTAACACAAACCGGTGCGTCTTTTGTTATAATACCAAAACCTGTGATATTTGAATCCACGTCGCGGTGGATAAAGGCCGGCAAATGTTCCTTGTTTATCATATTTGCATTAAATTCACCGCCCGACAATTCTGAACAGGCACGTGCAACATGTGGCGCACAATGGAACAAGGGCGATGCAGCACAACGTCCCTGGGTACGAATGTCCTTGACATAATCATTCAGACCTGTTTTTGATACAAAACCAATGCGTTTATAAAATTTTTCAGCACCTGGTAAAGCAACCAATTCCAAATAATTCGCACCAATCGATGTCGCATTCTGAACCATACCGACCAAGCGGTTGCCAACGTGTTGACCTTGAAATTCTGGCAAGACGTACAAATGATCAATCGTTGCGGTCTTGCCCTGAACATTCCCGTGGATACACCCAATCATACTATCATCACAATAAGCACCAAGTGCAAAATTAAATGAAAAACGATTCCACTTTCCATTCAGTTGCATCATCGCAGCCGCAATCATATTAGCAGGCATATCGTAATTATAATTGCCACGCATCGCAGCCACGCGAATACGCAAAAAATCTTCCCAAACTGGGGCAGACTGATTAAAAATGGGTACAATTTTTATTTCTTCCATACTGCCAATATAGTACACGATACTTTTTTGTCAATGCCAAAATGCTAAAATTCTATTTCAATTTTTGGAAATTTTCCATGTGTTGCATCCGGAATAACAATCATATTTTTTCTGCCTGTCCAACGTTGTGACAGTTCTGGCGGAACGGTTTTATCGTGTTCTGCGACATAATGCAACTGGGGAATTTGCGGCAATATGTCCATGTTTTGCGAAGCATTTAAAGGAACATCACCAAAATATTCTGTCCAATCAGAATGATTTAAAACACCAGCAATTGTTATCCATTTTTTTACGTTCAAATCAGGGTTTTGATTGATAATCAATCCAGAAATCATCGCGCCACCAGAATATCCAATTAATATTATCGGGCGCGTTCCTGAAACAGATTTAACTGCATCAGACATTGAATCGATTATACGCGATGAAAAACGACCGTCTGTCCAGTCTGACCTGGTGCATATCGGCGACATTATATACTGACAAGGGCGCGCCATATAAACAACATTTGGCGACATATCACGTGCCGCCAAATCACGTAAAAAAGTACCACGTGGCGTCGGGTTCGTTGTTGGGAAACCATTTTTATCAAACGCATGACCGTCACCCTCTATATAAATATGTATCGGGGATACGGAATCAGATAAACGCTGATACGTAACGATATCAAAATCCCCAGATTTAATTGGTAAATACACAAAATCGGACGGCGCATGCCAGGTAGATGCACAGGCAGATAAGAAAAAAATATAAAATATGTCTCGAAATCTCATATCGACAATTATAGTATCTGATTTTTGCATATTTATCAAATAAAACTGAATTTTTTGACAAAATTTACTTTTTTTGACAAAAAGACTTGACAAATCATTTGACAAATACTATTTTTAGGGTACAAAAAGATAAAAAAACCAAAAACAGAGGGTGAATAGATGTCAAAAAAACAAAAAATTAAAATCGCAACACGTCGCATTAAAAACAAGCGCAGTTTTTGGAAACGTGTTTGGAATATTATTTGCTGGCCTTTTCGTATGATTGCAAAGTTGTGCCGCAAGATTTGGAACTGGATTTGCGGTTTAAATCTGGTTGCAATGGTTAACCTGACACTGCTGATTGCAATTATTGTATTATTTTCTATGCTGATTATGGATGTTATCGGGTGCCGCAAGCAACAGGTTATTGTTGTCGCCAAACCAGCGACAAGCACACAACAAATCGAAGTCACAGATGCATCCGCACCACGCAGCGTAAAACCACGCAAGGTAACACTGCCATTGGCCACAGATTCAAAGACACGTAAAAAAGCAGAAACTGTAAACGTAGTACCAGTTAAACGTGCAGAAGTTGAAATTGCAAAAAAACAGACCGCAAAACAGAATGACAAATTCTGGGGCGACATCATCGTAGACAGCCGTGGCGCAGGCGCAATACTGACCAGCGGCGCACAAGTTAACGGTAATTTGTACGTGCAAAATATGCGCAAGTACACATTGCCATGCGATATTCGTATCAACGGGAACTTGTTCCTGCGCGATGTGAATATGTTGCAATTCTGTGGGGACTTTGTCGTCACAGGCAACATCTATGTCAGTCCACGCTCGTCTTTTGGCCCAATCCCAAAGACAGCACGCGTCGGCGGACATGTGGTATTGTAAGCCATTAAATTACAAATTTAGTTTGTTCATATATCTCCCTTTGAAGCGCCACCGGATTTCCGGTGGCTTTTTCAATCAAAATATGATATAATTAGCCCGTCCAAACAAAATCAAAAGGGAGAAAAAAATGTTTGATAAGTTGTTAAACGTACTGTCCAAAAATCTGGGCTATACAGTTGTTATGGTTGCGGCCATTATATTGTTCGTAATCTTTTCTGGCGGATTGATTTCTGGTCTAATTACGGCAATATCTGCATTACTGGCATACACATGTGGTGTTGCGCTGTACAAAGAATACAAGAAAGAACCTGCAAAAAAAGCAGCACCTGCAAAAAAGAAATCAAAGAAATAAAAAATCGCCCGTTTGGGCGATTTTTTATTTGAATATTATTCAGCAACCTGAGGGGCTGGGGCCGGCATTTCTGCTGGGGCTGGGGCTGGCGCCTCTGCTGGGCGCGGGCCACGTTTACCAGGCTTTCTCATTTGCTTTTTCGCAACTTTGAATTCTTCAACCGTAACACAGCCGTCGTGATTTACATCCATTTTTTCAGCCATTTTTGCCATTTTTGGACATTTTACAACCATGCAACCATTTTCAAACTGTGGACGTGGGAAACGCTTGCCTTCTTTACCAAAAGGGCACATTTTTGCACATGCAAAACCCAATGCAAAAATGATTGCAACAATAATTAATTTCTTTAAGAAACGACCAAATGTACATTTCTTTTTGCCACAATGTCCATGATTTCCACAATTGCCACCACAGGCGCAATGATGATCACAACCACATGGGAATTTTTCAACGACTGGTGCTGGTGCAACCTTGGCCACAGGCTTTTTGGCAGGTGCTTTCTTTGCAACTGGCTTTTTTGCCGGGGCAGATTTTACGACCGTCTTTTTTGCAGCTGCAGATTTTGCAACCGGTTTTTTTGTTGTTTTTGTTGCCATTTGTCCTTCCTTTTTTGTTTGACATTTTTATTGTATTCAATAAAAAAAATTAAGTAAAGCAAAAATTCATAAAAAAAACACGCGCCCGTAGACGCGTGGTGCAGATGCACGATAAGCCGGATTCTGTTCTGCCAACGCCCAGTATGTTTCGCATACCAAGCAATGGTAGTGGACATGATTAATCTGCAATGTATGTTACCATACTTGTCAAGCCTTCTACCCGCCCCCAATGCGGGACACATATAAGGGGCCTATTTGAAGTTGCTGCGCGTAGAGATTGCCCGTTTCACTCGAACTAAATCGTTTACGTCACTGTTGCTCTAATCGTCAGGTCGCCCTGCCCGGTATATTAGCCGGTACGCCGTCCCGTGCAGTCCGGACTTTCCTCTGGTAAACCAGCCATGTCCTGTGCATCTTGCGCGGTGTATGGTATCACCAATCAGAAATAATTCAATAAAAAAGTCCCCAAATTTTGGGAACTTTTTTTCATATTGAAAACATAAATCAAACAATCGATTTAGTTCAATGCTTCTTTCAAAGCCTTACCTGGTTTGAATTTAGGCTGTGTAGATGCAGGAATTTTGATTGCAGCACCTGTCTGTGGGTTACGACCTGTTGTTGCCTTGCGTTTTGCAGTTGCAAATGTACCAAAGCCAACCAAGCGAACTTCGCCTTTCTTTTTCAAAACTTTTGTAACTGTGTTGATGAATGCATCCAAGCAGCCAGCAGCAGTTGCTTTTGTAACATCTACTTCGTTTGCAATCGCTTCGATCAATTGTTGTTTGTTCATGTGTTTCTCCTTTCGTATATATTAAAAGTGTCCCGCAGTGCCCAAAGCCATGTATTCTAGGGACATTGCTTGTACTGCTTGTTCGAATCGTAGAGAAATCTGCGCTTTAAGTCAAGTGCATAATTAAAAAATCGCAAAAAATCGGTATTTTACCTAAAAAAAACTATTTCGCATGCACCGCAGATGCACGTACAGCCTGGGCCCCTGGGGTATTATTTTCACACAAAACCCAATCACCTGGC
The DNA here is from genome assembly GCA_017466525.1 of Alphaproteobacteria bacterium. Classification (GTDB taxonomy): domain Bacteria; phylum Pseudomonadota; class Alphaproteobacteria; order Rs-D84; family Rs-D84; genus Enterousia. The sequence continues at coordinate 1,933 of JAFTTY010000028.1, read as the reverse complement.
GCACCGTCTATCTTGACCGTGCGATAACGATTTGGCGTCGATATCGCCATAGAAACAATAATCATCGCCCAAAATGTCAATTTGGTAAAAGCCCACGGTTTTTTGTATGTATCGCGACTAAATTTATCCTTTAATAAATTCTGATACAACGCCCATCCCCAAATAAAAACCAGCAAGATAGAAACAAAAATAAAACCGATTATCACAGGACGCCTTAACTGAGCCAAACCTTCGGATACGGGCATCCAAAAAGAATCAGACGCAGGACATACATATAATGCATTAGGGGCCATAGCAGCAGATACCGTCAGCGGTTGCGTCGGTGACAAGGTTAGATTAAATGACACCATCAAAACAATTGCCACCATCAAAATAATCGCAAATAACATTGTCGGCTTCATTGAAGTTTCCCCTTTGTTTCTGTTATTATACCACAAAAAACTATCTGATTGCAATTTGCGAAAGTTTTTTTTAATATTTTTATATGTTTGGCACAAAAGCGCAATTTATAGTCGGTCTGACAACATACTATACTGAAAACCTGAACATTTCTGTTCGGGCGCTGGCGCGACTGAATAAGAATTTTATATTAATTGTACATGCAGACAATCCGGAACAAAAAGTCACAAAGAAACAAATCCGCGCGTTGGGGTATAAAGGCACATTATATATCATAAACAGTCAATATAACGTCGGGACACTGAATGCACGTCTGGCAATTATGAACACAATTCGCGAGCGTAAATTAAATGCAGACTGGACGGTCTTTGTTGACGATGACGACATATTAACAAATCTGGACACACCGAATGTAAGTCCAGAAAACTTTGCAATTGTACAAAACATGGTCGTATTGCGGACGCGCTTGATTGACGTGTTGCGCGTGATGAACAATCCAAAAAATTATACAGTCGATAATGAGAACGTATTTTTGGTTCGACCACACGTTGGAATTACAGGCACCATGGTACGAACAGATATGGCAATGCGTATGGCAGACGCGTTCAACAATGCAATGCAGGAAATTTCTGACATCAATGAACGCCTGACATTTCGCGCACCGGTCGATATGATAATGTGGTCTGCGTTAAATATTGTTGCACAACATTATAACCCAAATGCAAAACCGATATATATGGACAATATAAACTATATTGCGAGCGATATCGATACCGCAACAACAAAATATGGTGTACGATTACTGCCTGGCAAGAACGCAAAACAACAAATCGAACAAACAATTAATAAATACAACGCGGCAATACGCAATGCGTTGACGGCAGCTGCCGCCCCTGTGGGGCATGATTAACGATTATAAAATACTTTTTCAAAAAACAAAATTATCTGATTGAAACCGGTGCATATTATTTATACAATGCACCCGATAAAAATAATAAAAAAAGGAAAGACATATGACATATGACGAAATTAGAAAGGCGTTTTTAGATTACTTTGAATCCAAGGGACATAAAATCGTTCCATCTGCGTCGCTGATACCAAACGACCCAACATTGTTATTTACAGTCGCAGGTATGGTGCCATGGAAAGGAATCTTGCAAGGGACAGAACCGGCATTTGCACCACGCGTCGCAGACGTACAAAAATGTATTCGCGCAGGCGGCAAACACAACGACTTGGAAGACGTTGGATTTGATGGTCGCCATCATACTTTCTTTGAAATGCTGGGGAACTGGTCGTTTGGCGACTATTTCAAAGAAGGTGCAATTGAAATGTCATGGGAATTGTTAACCAAAGTATTCGGTTTGGACCCTAATCGCATTGTCGTGACAACACATTACAGCGACGAAGACGCTGCAAAAATCTGGAAAAAAGTTGCAGGCAAAGACGCAATATTGTTGGGCGACAAAGACAACTGGTGGTCTGCGGGTGAAACAGGTCCATGTGGTCCATGCACAGAAATGCACTATGACAT
>JAFTTY010000027.1 GCA_017466525.1 Alphaproteobacteria bacterium | reverse complement strand
TGGGATTTTTTTGTCGCCTTTCAGTTTTTCAACTTGTGCGGCTTCGATTTTTTTAATAATGCTCATTTTTCATTTTCCTTTATTAAGTCCGGTCGACGTTCTTTGGTTATGTCAACCGATTGTTGTTTCCGCCAACGTTCGATATTGCCGTGGTGACCGGACAGCAGGACTTCTGGGACGCTTCGTCCACGCCATACTGACGGGCGGGTGTATAACGGCCATTCCAACCCCCCGATTTCGAAACTTTCATTCTGGGTGGTGTCAATTCCACCGTGAACGACATTATCTAACAGACGAACGCAACTGTCAACAAAAACTTGCGCGGCAATTTCCCCGCCCGACAGTATGTAATCGCCAATAGACAATTCCATTATATCATATTCTTCGATGATACGCTCATCAATTCCTTCGTATCGACCACACAACAGGGTATATGTTGCATCCTGATTAGCGGTAAATTCATGAACTAATTTTTGATTAAGGGTCGGTCCACGTGGCGAAAAATATATAATTTTACCACGATTTTTAATCGAATCCAACGCATTGCCCAAGACGTCCGGTCGCATAACCATACCTGCACCGCCACCAAATTGTGTATCATCAACACTGCCATAGTTATTGATTGCAAAGTCACGAATGTTTATCACATCACATGACCAGATTCCCTTATCCAACGCACGTCCAACCACACCACCCGACAAGGTACCTGGGAACATTTCTGGAAAAACGGTCAGTATATTAAAGTGCATTTAATGTCTCTGCTTTGTTTGGCTTTTAACACATTGTTCACAAATGTTTTGTGTTAAAATAGAAATTGCAGCCGTCATCTGTTCAATTTTATCTGGATCCGTCTGGGGGCGAATTGAGACAACACACGCACCAGAGTGTTCAACAATTCTACTAACTTTAAACATTTGTTTCATCGGCCCAAATGTACTTGCCAGTCGGCATGAAACACCAGGGTATGCGCATGTCGCCATTACCAACCTTGGCGATTGAACAACACTAAACCCTTGCCCTACATTATCATAATCATTTTCTTTATTTGCCATTTTCTTATCTCACATAAATAGTTTTGTTTTCAAAATCGACATTTGCGCCATTAAAAGACACCATGTCACCATTATCCAGTTCAACAATATCACCTGCGCCAAAATTTTGGAAACAGGAAACAGTGCCTAATTTCAATCCGTCACGAACGACATAAAATCCAATTAAATCAGCCTGATAATATTCATCATTCGCAACCGGGGGCAGGGTATCACGCGCAACGAACAGTTCGGTCCCACGCAGTACTTCTGCGGCATTTCTGTCATCAACCCCATTAATTTTTGCGATTACAACATTTGAACTTGGTACAGTACGCACAAACTTAAAATCACCACTATTAAACTTGTCGCTAAATACATTCAGCGTCTTAAAATCCATAGGGTTTTCCGTATATGTATTAACGCGCACTTCGCCCCGAATTCCCTGGGGGGCGACAATTTTTCCAACCAAGATTTTATTGTTATAATTCGACATATTATTTTTTCTTTTGTTGTTGCTGTGCCAATATCATTTCGTATCGCAAGCGTCTAACACAGTTTAATTCCGGCACAGGACAATTGTGAAACATATCTTCGGATGTACAGAACACGGTATCACACTTGTTTTCTGCCGCCCATTCAACTGCGCGCACCCAGCGTCCAAAACGTACTAACTTTTGCCGACACAGCGTTTTGTCGTACGGACAGTCTACATCAGGGTCAAATTCAGTCCGTTTTTCTTCTTTTTGTTCCGCACGTTTTAAATCATGCATGCTAAACGACCCCATGTCAACAACTTCAACATCTGGATTAAATAACTTTCCTGCCATACCTATTTACTCTTTTGTTTTTCGCGATATGTGCGCAATCTTAAACAATCTGCCATCAGGGCAGGGCATTCATTGCATGCCATAAACGCAACTGGTCGATTGCACAAAAACGCTTCTGACAATTGGCGTTCATATTCATCCAATCGGTATTCTTGGGGGCAGTTCAGCCCTTTTTCTGCAGGACATCTATTGCTAACATAATCAACCAACGCCATCTGCTGTCCCTTTTATTATCTCTGATTTTCTTTGAATTTCTGCAACGCTGCCTTATATGCAAAGCAATTAGGACCTGCGATTCTGCACATTACATCATTGCCTGCATGCGTATGTTTTGTTGCCTTACATTTTTCATCAACAACACTTGTTTCGCGATACATTTCGCCATACAACGAATAAAAGCAACAACACGTCTTTGGCAACACTGGACAAATCGCATGCGCCAACGTCATTCCTGTATTTTTATCACTCATAACATCATACCTGTATCATAGTTTTTACAAAAGTCTGCCCGGGGTGACCCGGGCAAACCAAAGCAAAAATTATTCTGCAACAGCTTCTGCTGCTGTTTCTTCGGCTGGCGCCTCTGCTGCGGCCTTGGCTGCTGCCTCTGCAGCGGCTTTTTCTTCAGCAATTTTTGCCAACTTTTCGGCTTTGTCTTTGATTTTCATCAATGTCTTTTCAGACTGCAAATGCTTTTTTGTCTGAACTGGGATTGCTTTTTTCGCAACCAAACCTGCATTTGCCAAGAACTTGTAAACACGATCAGATGGTTTTGCACCTTTTGCCAACCATGCTTTTACTTCGTCAATTTTCAAGATAACGCGCTTATCGCTGTCTTTTGCCTGCATTGGGTCGTATTTACCAACAACTTCCAAAACATTACCAGAATTACGTGCATTGCGTGAATCCGTCACAACAATGTGATAGTACGGACGTTTTTTTGCACCATAACGTGCCAAACGAATAACTGTTGCCATATTTTTTGCTCCTATTATATTTTAACTGTTTTAACCCACCAAGAAAACCAACACCAAGGATAAAAACTTATCGGATGGTGGACCAATGCATACCGCATCTGGTTGTTTCAAAATGGCAATCTTTGGGATTTGCAGGCCAATTATTAACTATTTATTATCAAAAGTCAAATATTTATTGATTTTTACTGTTTATAGCGCAATACTTATCCAGAAGAACAAAAGGAGAAAGCATGAAAAAAATCATTATTTTATCATTGGCATTACCATTGGTTGCATGCGATAGTGCGCCTAAAAGCACTGGTCCTGCGACACCGGCAGATTTCGAAGTCGTAATGAACGAAATCCAAAAGGCCGACCGTCAAATTCTGGCAGGTGGCGAACAGGGCGATTTTTTGATTAAGTTAGAAAAGACCGACGCAATGAAAGATGTCGCATCTCGTGATAAAAATGCGAAGTTCTTGTCAATTGAAAATCCTGCACAGTATATTGAAAAAGACTTTTGTTTGTTGAATATTTTACCCCAGGCTACACTTGAAAAAATTGGCGCGCCAGACAGCAAATGCAGTTATCGCTTGTTCTGTGGTGACACAATGAATTATGACGATTCTTATGCAGTTGAATTGTGCGCAGAATAATCATACGCATAACGCAATATCCCCCCCGGGCATATGCTCGGGATTTTTTATTCTGGACAAAGATATTAAAATACTATAAAATCACCAACGATTTGCGGGCGTGGTATAATGGTAGCACGTCAGCTTCCCAAGCTGAAGACGAGGGTTCGATTCCCTTCGCCCGCACCAAGAATTCAACCGGCCTTGTGCCGGTTTAATTATTGGCTATGCGGCGTTGGAATTGAACCCGAGCAAGAGGGTTCGTTGCGTCAGTTGACGAGAACGAGTGTATACGAAGTTTGAGTCTTACGTAGCGAAAGGGGCCCATGGAGTGAAAACGAACATGGGAATCAGACATTCCCTTCGCCCGCACCAAGAATTCAACCGGCCTTGCGCCGGTTTAATTATTGGATTGTAGCATTACACCCAAACTGCTTAACGACGTCAAACACCTCATTAAGAAGAGCTACTTCTTCCAAAAACTGTTTTGCCTTTTCTACGGTCATGGATGCCGGACTGGCGTACAATGGCCCATCGTTCGATATTTGTTTTATCGCGTTAACTTTTTTTTGCATATTATTTAGTTTGTCTACATATCCTTTTAGGTTTTTTACGTCACTTAGCAGTGTTTTAGACTCTTTTATAGACCCAAGAATTTTTTTTATTTTATTTATATCATCAACACTCACTACTTTTGTCCACGATGGCTGAAATGCCTTTAAAACAGATTTGGTCGTAATAGGAAGACTCGCAGCACTCAAATTCCCATTCCTTAACGCCTTTAACCAACCTGCGCCCTTAAACAAAAACAACGTACTTGCTAGGCTCGCAGCTACGGATACAGCCCGTAGAGCATTACTTAAATTTGTATCGCTCTTCGAATGAAATCTTTCTGGATTTTTTTCTACTTCGTCCATAACTTTGCGCCCCTCTGGTGTACAGAATATTTTTTTTAATGCATTTTCTGCTGATTTTCTCAAGTTTGGATCTTTATCCAACAGCTGATAGTTATTGTCACTGTATAACGTTATAATAGTTTGCACTGCATGATGCTCTTTACCATACGTTGAGGTGCTATCATGGGGCTCAAACAATTCCATACAGTAAGTCTCGCTATTATTAACCACGGTCTCTGGACTATATGTACAGGAATCTTTTTTATTACATTTAATACAGGTGTTTATCCTGCTCAGTGCTTGTCGCATAGATTCTGTATTGATATTTCTTTTCTGGGTGTTTATTTCTTCTGCCGTCACTTCTACCACTGTTACAGCAGCTAGTATATATAGCGTTGTGCCACCTGTTGCCACCGCACTGGCAACAACAGCTCCGACCTTTAATGCCGTTTCTGCTTTTTTTATAACGTTGTCAATTTGTTGCTTGTTTTCCACATTTTCCAATACACAGGTGTTTAATGCTGTATCCCATCTTGCGCCAATCTTGGCACATGCATTCTTGTCTAACCCATGACAGTTTTTACCATCGAAATCACCATTTTTTGTATAACAGGCACCAACATCTTTGGCTGCACTGGTTTCATAACCTAAATTTTCTGACAAATCATCAAAGATAAAATCAACCTGAATTTCGCCATTACCCGATTCTTGGGCAACATAACATGGCCACACATGTTTATAATCAAATATCGCATCATCTGGTATATATTTCGCGGCCCTTTTGGCACATCGTACCCTTTTTGTTGCACCACCAACTTTGTTGATTAAAATAGTTTCCAACATCATTTTTACATTTTGGTTCGCACCGAATTGATAGTTCGCAAACATATTTATAGTATCGATATCCAGGCCCAACTCTTCACCTTTGTGCAAATTGGCCTCGCCACGGATGACCTGATCTTTATACCAACATGCAGCGTTGGAACTGCTACCGATTTGTTTATACTCTGCGTCTATTGAGTATCCCCACAACTGTTCGTCTAAAAAACTACATTGTTGGTAATTTAAATCGCGATCATCAGTTCGAAAGACATCCCCGGTTATTTTAGAATTTTGAAAATAAAGACTTGCGACCGTTTCTGCGGTACTTCTGGCATCTACTGAATTCATAGTTTCTGTTAAATCATCAAAACGAAACTCTAACGAATGCCAATTTGTATAAACGTCTGGGGTCTCGGTCGGTTCTGACCAAACACATTTGATATAATCATCACCTGGGGCGGCGTCTATTGTATAACGCGTTTCATAGCCAAGTGAACAATGCAAATTGTTTCGTATATGCCAAATCGCATCTGCCAGCTCTGTCTCGGCCTTGTCAAGTCCATAGGTTGCACTCGTAATCCGTTGGAACAACGTGGGATCATTAGAATTATAGTGATTACTTGTAACCATGTTCAATGGATAGCCATCCAGGCTTCTAAAAATACTATCGTATTCTGCAAATGCCCTGACATGCGCATTATATGCATTCCGATAGCGTGTAAACAATTCTGAAAAATTTTCGGTTTGAAGCCAATTCTCAATCAACCCAAAACCTGTTGACACACTGGTTTGTGTATCTATAAACTTGGATACGCAAAGACATCTGCCAGCACCATCAATACCGTCTTTCTCATAATATTTTAAACATGCGTTATAACCATCGGTTGTACACGTTTCAAACAAATGAGAAACCGCCCCTTTATGCCATTCACCTGTGCCCAGATTTGCAATATTTAGTTGCTCGCGAAGAATGTTTTCGCTGTTTTCTATCGCCTGTTCTATCTTTTCTGGTGAAACTTGAATATAACCCATGGATTCTTTTCTGAGCGTCTCTTCGTCTTTTACCTCGTACTTCTGTATTCTGAATTCTTCGCCAGAACCGAATGCCCCAGATGCACAGGCGCACACACAACAAAACGCAAGAAAGAATCGCTTTAATAACATATCGGGTGACCTTTTAATTTATCAATATCTGCCAAACCGTTCAACAGGGGACGATTAACCAATTCTTTTATCTTATCTGCATCTGGGCCATTATAATTTGCGAACCTTGCACGCTGTTTCTCAATCAACTTATTGCAATCATTAATCATTTTTTCCAATTGGGTATCTAACTGGGATAAAATTTGTTCGCGACGCGCCAAAATTTCTTCACTGCTTTCCTTTGGCCCGTTTTTATTAATTGCAATATTGGCAATGGCGCTGCCAACCGCACCAACCACCGCCATGGTGGTTCCTGTCTTTTTGTCTTTGGCGGTTTCTTCTTTCTGTGCCGTCCATTCTTTGGCGTCTTCGCTGTTTTCATCTGTTAATGCACGCGACAGGGACGTATATGCGCCATCCGTCTTGCCCAGGGCAACATCATCATATAATCCAGACGTCGCACTGTCTAATATCTCTTCACTTTCAATTCCAGGTTGCAGCCCCAGTGCCTGCTTTCGTATCTTTAAATCCGCTGCTAATTTCATATATTCTGTTTTCAGTGTCATTAATTCATTGCCACCGGGTAATTCGACTTCCTTTTCGCCACCCTGAACATTCTTGCCCGGCGCATAATTACAGTGCATTGTTGCCAGATACGCCGCCATATCCAGTTCTGCGGCTTCGTCCGCCTGTTGTTCTGCGCCGGCGGATAACGCCTGACTTAAACCCGCGCCCGTTAATCCCATGCCAGCCGCGCCCAACAGTTTGTTTTCCATTGATTGTTCTTTGTCACGCATTTTTTGTGCGTTGTCTTCCAATTCGGCTAAATTTCCATCCAGTGCAGCTTTTAATTTTGTCACTTCTTCACATGATTCACGATAAGCGGACCCATCATAATGATCGCACCAGTGAAACATGGTTATGATATCATATTTGTTGTTTAAATCTTTGATTTGCGCCTCAGAAAGCCCGGAATTCCGCGGATTTAGCCCCCCCCCCAGCAACGTCGCAAAACGCGCCCAGCGGGCCAAAAATCATCAATAAAGACAGTAAAAATACCCTCATCTCATCGACAAGGGTACTTAAAATCAAATTTTAACGCAAGTGTATTTTAATACGTTTTATTATTTAACGTTCGTATTAATCTATTGATTGAATCGCGTCTTTGTGTCAGGGGTTTTATTCTGGCGTCATATTGTGCGACAACCTTGCGCTCAATCGCATCTGCACGTTCATTTGCATTTGCCAATTTTCTAATACGTTCGTCATTTTTTAACAATTGCTTTCTAACGGCGGCGTATTCAGGTATTGCAAAATTCAAATGTTCCAAACAATAAATCTTTTCGCCTTTGTTCTGGTCACGCAACGCCATAACAGATTTTGCAACAAAACGACCTTTTGTAACGTCATTAAAATAATACTTGTTAAAGATTCTTTGTAGTTCACGCTCGCATTGTTCTATGGTTGCACATGCCTTGGTATATTTTGCAGAACTTTCGTACATTCCATTATCAATCCCGTATTCCACCGAATGACGCATATCAACAAATTTCTTGCGTTCTGTATCATATCGTTTTTTTGTTTCTTCTTCTAAATTTGCCTCTGCAACATATATGTCATGATTTGAAACTTGACGTTCTAATCCCGCCAACAACGCAGCAACCCTTTTATCTAAGTATACAACATTACCACGACTAAAATCCGGCAAAAATGGTGTTGAAAATGTTTTTGTGGTATCTGTCTCTAAATCATATAAGTACGTCAGATAAAACATTGGCATATCGCCTGTCACGTTTTTAACAGGCGCACTGGCCCCCATATCGGCAAACCATGCACGAATCTGCTTGATTTCATTTGGTTTAAAATAATGCTTTAATTTATGATTTTTATAAACACGATTTACATAGTCAGCATGTGCTTTATTGCTAAGTTTGAAGTTTTCGCGCTGTAAACTATCCAAAGTATTGCGATTTGACGAACCCATATAAGCAATGTCATCTTGGTTTATCTGAGCCCTGGCGGTTGAATCACGCATATATTTTAAACGCGATATTGATTTATCCAGACTAATTTGCTGCGCCGTCAATTCTGCAATTTCTTCCTTGGTATCCATACATGCAGTTATCATCATCAGTGCAATTGGCAGCAAAACACCAGTTTTTACATTGCTTAATATTTGTTTCATATATACAACCCTTTGTTATTATTTGCCAGATACTGGTATTTGTAATTTCTGTTTTGGGAAAATCAAATCTGGATTTTCAATGTTGTTTCTTTCGGCAACAATGCTGAATAAAATTCCACGGCGCAAGAAGTTACGTGCAATAATCCACAAACAATCCCCACGACGAACTGTATAGAACGTATCGTCATCACCAGTCATTTCTGGCATAATAAATTTATGTAAAACAGTCGCGACAACACGGCCATCGCCATCATGCAAACGAACACCTAATTCATATTCCTTGCCTGATTCCAGTTCACCCACATCTGCACCCAGACCATAATGCTTATGATCAGACACACGTGCAAACCCCATATATTTATCATCCAGCGTCAAAGATACGCGCAAACGGGGCAGGGCATCGCCCGTCACAACAATGCGACCCGTATCCAGATAGTCAATCTTGGACACTGCCAAATCACCATCACGCAGCATCGCAGGTGTTTGCAACAATGTGCTGCCATCCTTGGTCATCAATAAAGATACCGAATTTTCCACACCATGTTCGGAAACATACACAAAGACCTTGTTTGATGACTTAACTTCTGGATCTGCACCCAACAATGCAATTGTGTAATTGCCCGGTTTCCATGGATTTGATGTCACATATGCAAATTCACCATTTGCATTTGTACGTTCTGTGGCAACAATCTTGCCATTTACAACAATTGAAATATTTTGATGCGCCAACCAACGGCCCGCAATAACAATTGTGCCATCTTTTTGTATGCGAACGATATCAAATTCTGGCACAGTTATTTCTGCAACCTTTTGAACCACTGGTTCTGGAATCGCAGGCACAACCACAATGCGCGGTGTTGTCGCACCACGAATAAACATAACCCAAATTGCAATAAATATAACCAACAACGCACACATAATTGGGAACCAGTACGCTGTCCATGCACTGCGACGATTGCGCGCTTCTTCAATTGCATCTTTCTCAACAGATTGATTTTCAATTTTCTTGTCTGCTGGGCGCGCAAACAAATTCAAAGATTTCAAGAATCCACGTGTATATGTACGACGATTTTCCAACCAATCATTTTGCTGTGCAATTGCATCATTAATCAAATCATCTGTAGAACGCTTTGTTTTACCCATGTTATTTTTATTATTGTTCAGTTTGGACATACCAATTCTCCTAAGAAACTAAAATTAAATTACTGCTTGGACAAATTATTCCAAATTATATTTCTTTGTCAATTTATTTATGATATAATGGCACAAAAGGCAAGGGAAAAAGTATGAAAAAGACAAAAAAAATCGGAATTATGACAACTGGCGGCGATTGCAGTGGCCTAAACACCGTTATTCAGCGTGTCGCCTATGGCGCGCGCTTGCGCGGATGGGAAACATGGGGGATTTTAGACGGTACAGATGGATTGTCTGTAACCCCACCAGCTGCGATTAAGATTGATGATTTAACATTGCCTATTGAAAACGCGCGCCTGGCGGGCAGCTTTTTGCACAACGGTCGTGCACATGCATTAAATTTTGAAACCGCAGTACATCGGGGCAAGGTTGACTTGTTTAACAAACGTCTGCGCGAATCCTTGGACCAATTAAAATTAGATGCACTGATTTTAATTGGTGGCAACGGCAGTTTGTCTCTTGCCTGGTCCAATCGCAAAACATATCGTGATTTACAGTTGGTTTGCATTCCAAAAACAATCGACATGGACATGCCATTAACCGACAGAACAATTGGTTTTGATACAGCGGTACAACAATTAACATCATTCTGTGATCAGTTAATGTTGACAGCACGCAGTCATCATCGCTGGTTCGTGGTCCAGGCAATGGGCCGCGACTGTGGTCATTTGGCATTGAACGCAGGTGTTGCAGTTGGCGCACGCGCAATTCTAATTCCAGAAATCAAATTTGATATAAACGCCCTGGTTAATCATATAAAAAATGCCCCAACAGATTATGGTGTCATCATTGTGTCAGAAGGAATAACTATGCGTGGACATTCTGGGCGACCGGCAGACATGGTTTTGCGCAAACTAACCGCAGCAGGCTTAATCGCACGCGCCGCATTCCCCGAACATACACAACGCGCCGGCGATACAATTGCCAGCGACAGAATTCTGGCCGCACGTTTTGCAGACTGTGCATTAAACGCAATTGAAAACAACGAAACATATGTCATGACTGCCTTGGATGGGGACAATGTACACACGGTCACCTTGGCCGACTTTGTGTCTGCAGGCGAAGAAATGCACGACCCAAAAATTCCAGATTTAATGACATCAAATGCCTATGTATCCCCAGATGAGCCACTGCTGAATGTCGCGCGCGATATGGGAATTTACATCGGCGAACAAAAATAAAAAAATATCCCCCCCAATTGGGGGATTTTTTATTGTCATAGCAACCAATATTTGCTAATCTATTTATTACTGAGAATGAGAAGAGAGTTTTTTATCTTTTTATCTTTTGTTTTTATGGCACATTCTGCCCATTGCATAACATGCCCCAGTGGTTATTTAGTGGTATCACGTGACAACAACACAAAAATTTCAACACCATGTCCGTCTGGTTATACTGCGACACGTACAATTTCACATAATTGCAGCGCAACAGACAGTACATGTTATCCTGAATTATTATGCACGGCCGGTTCATACGATTTGAATGTTGGAACAAATACCGTACCATTGTGGTCCCAGGCATTCACCACAAAATCACTAAAAGTAAAATCAGGCAACACAATATGCTATGCACAAATGGCCGCGGACGTGGTTAGCGGACGTTTAAAAGTCAAAGACAGCAGTGGCACAACATATTCACATGCAAACATATATGAATGTAAGGTAAACATCAGTGCAACCGGCACAAATTCATACAGCGTTCCAACCACAAACAGCCCAAATTGGACTGCAACGGTTGATGGCAAAACAATCAAAGGCATATCGTTTTGCAGCAATATTGCGTCCAGCGTCGGAAACACCCTTGATAACATAACGGTTGATTCTGTTACATTATCAAATAACAACCAATGTTGGTGTCGTGCAACAAGCCCATATTATACAAAATGGATTTATGCCACTGTATTCATTGATGCAGGTTATACGGGCTGCTATAAATCTTGCAATGAATGGTGTGCAAAACGTGCCGCCAGCACAGGCACATACGACGTAACATTTCGCAACGCATTAATAAAAAACCTGGTCAGGACATAGTTTTTTGTGTTGTGTACAAAAACACAATTTGATATATTCACAGAAAGAACGAGGGGAAAAGTGATTTCTAACAAATATTTTGGTGTTGTTTTCTTGTTTGTAATCGCCTGCACAACCAATGCCATGTCACTGGAACAATGCGTAAAACTGTCACCAACATCTGGTACATGCACGTCAGTATCTTCAGAATACAGGGACGTTGATGCCATTGTAAATTGTAGTGGCACCCAGGTCACAATTGTCAGCACCTGTGCAATGACAACAGGCACCGCCGACGTAACCGCACTGGACGACATTGTTATCAGTTCTGCGGCACCTGCGAACAATAAATATTGTTGGTGCAAGATTGTATCCCCTGTCACATCAAAATGGGTTTATCGATATATGTATAGTACTAATATCAATTGCGCATACAGTTGCGTTCGCGGATGCGCAAATGCGTTTTTGTATGCAGAAAGTCAGGACGTCACATTCAGAACAACCGCATATTCAAATCTGGTTTATTAAAGATGTATAAATATTTTATATCTTTACCATTGTTATTAATCACATGTAATGCAATGACTGCAACATGCCCCAGTGGTTATTTGGCGGTATCACGTGACAACAACACCAAAATTTCCACGCCATGTCCGTCTGGTTATACCGCGACACGCACAATTTCACATAATTGCAGCGCAACAGACAGTACATGCTATCCTGAATTATTATGCACAGCTGGTTCATACGATTTAAACGTTGGAACAAATACCGTGCCACTGTGGTCAACACAGTTTACAACCCCGTCATTAAAGGTCAAATCGGGCAACACAACATGCTATACCCCGATGGCAGCCGATAATGTCAGTGGGCGACTAAAAGTTAAAAATACCAGTGGCGTAACATATTCACATGCAAACCTATATGAATGTAAGGTAAACATCAGTGCAACCGGCACAAATTCATACAGCGTTCCAACCGCAAACAGTCCAAACTGGACCGCCGTCGTCGACGGTAAAACCATAAAGGGCATATCGTTCTGTGGCAACATCAGCGCAACCGTAGATACAACAAAAGACATTATAACGGTCGATACAGTTACAATGTCAAATAATATTTATTGTTGGTGTCGTGCAACAACCCCATATACTTCAAAATGGACCTATGCCACATACTATTCAACAAATGGTTATACCGGGTGTTATATGTATTGCAGTCAATCATGCGCAAGTCGTTTATCTGGCAGTGGCAGTTTAGACACAACATTCAGAAGCGCGATGCTTAATTCCATGTCAAGATCATAAAAAATCCCCCATTTGGGGGATTTTAAGTGCGAACTATTTTTTATTTCTTTTCAGAAAAGTCTGCATCAACTGTGCCGTCGTCATTTTTCTTGTCTTCGGCACCTGCGTTTGCCTGTTGTTCAGCCTGGGCAGCTTTATATACTGCTTCGCCCAACTTCATCGCCTTTTCAGACAACGCATCTGTCTTTTCTTTCAAAGATTCTGCTGTGGCATCGGCTTTTGCCAGTTCATCCGCTAATTCTTTCTTTGCATCTTCGATTGCTTTCTTTTCGTCTTCGCTAATCTTGTCGCCATGTTCTTTTAATGACTTTTCGATGCTGAATATAGCGGTTTCTGCCGTATTTTTTGCTTCTGCCAATGCGCGTTTCTTTTTATCCTCTTCGGCGTTTGCAGCTGCTTCATCAACCATACGTTTGATTTCATCTTCGCTCAAACCACCATCAGATTTAATAGAAATCGCTTGTTCTTTGCCTGTGCCTTTATCTTTTGCAGATACATGAACAATGCCATTCGCGTCAATATCAAAAGACACTTCGATTTGTGGCATGCCACGTGGGGCAGGGGCAATTCCTTCTAAATTAAACTGGCCCAATAACTTGTTATCAGCCGCCATATCGCGTTCACCTTGGAATACACGAATTGTCACAGCCGATTGATTGTCTTCGGCGGTACTGAACACCTGTGACTTTTTTGTTGGGATTGTTGTGTTGCGATCAATTAAACGTGTAAACACGCCACCCAACGTTTCAATACCCAATGACAATGGCGTAACGTCCAGCAACAGAACATCTTTAACATCGCCTTTTAATACGCCACCCTGAATTGCTGCACCCATACCAACAACTTCGTCTGGGTTAACGCCCTTGTGTGGTTCGCGACCAAAGAATTCTTTTACTGTTTCTGCAACCTTTGGCATACGTGTTTGACCACCAACCAAGATTACTTCGTTAATCTGTGATTTTTCCAAGCCTGCGTCTTTCAATGCCTTTTTGCATGGTTCAATTGTACGTTCAATCAAATCCGCAACCAACGATTCCAATTTTGCACGTGTCAACGTTGTGTTAAAGTGCTTTGGTCCTGTTGCGTCTGCTGTCAGGTATGGCAGGTTAATATCGGTTGACGTTTTGGAAGACAATTCGATTTTCGCCTTTTCTGACGCTTCTTTTAGGCGTTGCAACGCCAATTTATCCCCTGACTAATCAATACCTGTCTGTGATTTAAATTCTGCAATCAAGTGTTCCAAGATACGTGCGTCAAAGTCCGAACCACCCAATGCAGTATCGCCATTTGTTGATTTTACTTCGAACACACCATCAACAATTTCCAAGATTGAAACGTCGAATGTACCACCACCTAAGTCATACACCGCAATAATTCCATCCTTGCCCTTGTCCAAGCCATATGCCAATGCCGCCGCGGTTGGTTCATTAACAATACGCAAAACATTTAAACCCGCGATACGACCCGCATCCTTGGTTGCCTGACGTTGTGAATCATTAAAGTATGCCGGCACAGTAATAACCGCATCTGTGACGGTTTCGCCCAAATAACTTTCTGCATCTTTTTTCAGTTTTGCCAAAATCATTGCAGAAATCTGTGATGGGGCATATTTTTTCCCATCCATTTCAACCCATGCGTCACCATTATCACCAGCAACAATTTTATATGGAACGCGTGCGGCAATTTCTTTGACCGCAGGGCTATCAAAACGCAAGCCCATCAAACGTTTGATTTCATAAATTGTATTTTCAGGATTCGTCACCGCCTGATTCTTGGCCGTAATACCAACCAATTGTTCGCCACTGTTTGTCAACGCAACCACAGATGGTGTTGTACGTTGTCCTTCGGAATTTTCGATAATTTTTGGATCGCTGCCATCCATAAACGCCATGGCAGAATTAGTAGTTCCCAGGTCAATACCTAAAACTTTTCCCATGTTTTCACTCCTTAAAATTTTTTGCTTACCCACGATATAGTTAAACAGAAAATCATTTCAAGGGGCAATAAACTTATTTTCTTATTTTTTTACGCAAATCATCCAGGTATTTATCCATAATTCTATCTTCGACATCATTGGTATCGCGCGCATCAAAGAAATCACGAGTATAACGTTTTGCGCCCGCTTCTTGTCCCTTGTATGCACATCCCCTTGATGCACGTGATGAATATTCTTCCCAAGATTTACAATGATAATGATTAATACGAACTGTTTTTGTTGGCAATTCGATTGTTTTTCCCGTCACAATATGCCGATGACAATCCATCGCGAATGTCAGACGCGGATTAATAATCGCCTTGTAGTGCCATGTTTGTTTGCGCGCACGCATTGTATAGTTTTCTGTGACCAGACCATCTGGTTTTTTATCATGCCCATTTGACCCATACATTACCCAACGAATTAAAACCTGTGAAACATTTGATGAAATTGTATTCAACACATCGTGCAGTGTTTGACCACCTTCGTCTGGGACAATAAATTCATCTAAATCAATCACCGCCAGCCACCGACAATCCATCTTGTGTCGCGCCAAACAATCATTATAGGCCGGCACCTGTCGTGCATCACCAGGAAAGTCGATTAAATCAACCAACCCAGACTTTATATACGGTTGCAATATTTCGACAGTATTGTCCGAACTATCGTTATTATACAGATAAAATTTTTCCACCCCGATTAATTTATGATACTCTATCCATTCTTGCAGATACGGTCCCTCATTTTTCATAATTGCAACAATCGCAATGGAACAGGGGAACTGCACCCCGTCACGCATACGACGTTTTTCTGTGCGTCGCATTCCCCACCCGGCAAAAAAGCGAGACAGCCGACGTTTAATATCTGGCTGTTCAATAAATTCACGGACAAAACTGCGTGTACGTTTATGTGGGATAAAAAAGCAAATCAAACTTGCCAGTTTCTTTTTGAATTTTTTCATATTTTGATCATAACACAATATATAAATATAAACAAATAAAAAACGGGGCGACGCCCCGTTAATTTATTTTTTTGATGCTGCCATTGCTGCTGCTTTGGCTTTTTCATCTTCTTCCATTGGCATCTTACCACCAATTGTTGCGAATGCTAATTCAGCCTGGTGCAAGCCCAATTCAACGCCCTGTGGCAGAACCAAGTCTGTACCATGAACCACATCACCAATTGTTAATGTTGCCAAATCGATAATGATTTTTTCTGGGATAACGTCAACCAAGCCACGCAAAGCAACCTTACGTACTGCAAAGTTCAATGTACCACCCAATTTCAAACCCTTTGATGTATCTGCATTGATAACTTCAACTGGAACAACCACATTAACAGGCTTTTTAACATCGATACGTTTAAAGTCTGCGTGAATTGCGGCATCAGACACTGGATGATATTGAATATCCATCAACATTGCGTCTTCTGTACCTGCAGATGTTTTGATTTGGAATAATTTTGTTCGCAAACCTGGTGTTTTCAATAACATTTCGAATTCACGACCATTCAATTCGATCGCGACAGGGGCTTTCTTTTCCCCGTAAATAACAGCAGGGATATTTTTGTTATTGCGAATGCTGCGTGCGGCCCCCTTGCCAGCGACGTTGCGAATTTCTGCGTTTAAATTAATTGCCATTTTTAATCCTTTTTATAGCATTTGTTTTACTTTGCCCAGCCTCCAAGGGTGCTGTGCGGGGAACATTATGACTTAAAAGCTTTGAAAAATCAAGGAATTTATTAAATTTTCTGCAAAATTAAAAATCGTGCGCGCCCATATGTTTTGTCGCGTAAAATTTGCCATTCATTTTCATCTGGGGCGACCAGATTCCCAACTTCTTGTTCCCAGATTAAAACCACGCCAGAACGCGCCACACGCGCCATACGCGCAACAAACGCCCGTCCCAAATCTGCATCAGCATACGGTGGATCTAAAAAGATTAAATCAGTATCCGCACCATATTTTGCAACAGCCGCCAACGCATCTGTCTGTACAACTGTTGCGCGCGCACCAACCGCCAACGTCGCCAAATTATCGCGCACGGTCTTGATTGACGTTGGGGCAACATCTGTGAATAAAACCCGTGCATTCGCATATCGCGACAGGCATTCCAAACCAAACGCCCCAGAACCAGCGAATGCGTCCCAAACCATAAAATTATCATTAAAATCAATAATCCCAGATCCCAACATATTAAACAGCGCGATACGCGCACGATTTTGGGTTGGCCGTGCCATTGGGGGCAATTTTAATTTTCGCCCACGAAAGGCACCTGAAATAATTTGCAATTTTGAATCCATACGATAAAGTATAAAGCATGAAATTTATGAATCAAGCCCTTGTTTTGGCAAAACGTGCATTTTCACACGACGACGTACCGATTGGTGCGGTGATTGTACGCAACGGAAAAATCATTGCCCGTGGCGAAAATCAGGTACAACTTAAAAAGAACCCAATATTACATGCAGAAATCGTGGCGATTAATCGCGCCTGCAAAAAATTAGGTGTCAAATTCTTGGACGACTGTGACATATATGTATCACTGGAACCATGTGCAATGTGCGCGACCGCCATATCACTGGCACGAATAAAAAATGTTTATTTCGCCGCAACGGATGAAAAGGGCGGTGGCATAACATCAAACGCACGCATTTATGATACAGATAAACACCTATGGAAACCCGACGTTTATCAAACACCAGAATACGCTGACGAATCCGCCCAATTGCTGCGTGACTTTTTTGCCTTACGCCGTAACAAGAAATAAAGAAACCGCCAAAATGGCGGTTTATATTTATATCAATGATTTGCCTGTCATATCTGCCGGCTGATTAATGCCTAATAATTTAAGCATCGTTGGCGCGATATCCGCCAAACCGCCGTCTTTTACCGCAGGCGCATCTTTCGCAACCACGATAAAGTTTACAGGATTTGTCGTATGCGCCGTCCATGGCAGATTATTTTTATCATCCCACAATTTTTCTGCATTACCATGATCCGCAGTGATTAAGATTGTACCACCCAGTTCCAACACCGCCGGCACCAATCGTGACAATTGTGCATCCAGCGTTTCCATTGCATGAACACACGCATCAATATTTCCAGTATGTCCAACCATATCGCCATTTGCATAATTCAAAATAACAACATCAAATTCGCCCAGAATTGGCAACAAAGCATCTGTTATTTCAATCGCAGACATTTCCGGTTTCATATCAAACGTGGCAACCGCCGGCGAATCAATCAGAACCTTTTTCCCACCATCAAAGTCAACATTTCTTTCCGCATCAAAGAAATATGTCACATGATTATATTTTTCTGTTTCTGCGATACGCAACTGTGCCAGCCCATGTTTTGCCAACACATCACCCAATGTATTTTCAACCGCAACATCCGGCAACAACGCAGGGCACAGTTCATTTAAACCTTCGCCATATTGTGAAAAACACAATACATGCGCGCCTGTTTTCAATATTGCGCGCATAATTTGACGCGCACGGTCGCTGCGATAATTTCCAAACAAAAAACCATCTTTTTCAGATATTGCGACATCGCCATCGATAACAGTTGGCTTTATAAATTCGTCTGTTTCGCCGCGTGCATACGCGTCACGCAACGCATCATCAATTGTCTTGGCATGATATTGTGCCTGGGCGCGCGCGATTGCGTTATATGCCAACTCTGTCCTATCCAGGTTTTGATTTCTGTCCATTGCATAATAACGTCCCGACAGCGTACCAAAGAACGCGCGTCCATCCGCCAATTCGTCTGCCAAACGTTCTTTTATTAAATTAACATACGTTGGCGCAGACTGGGGCAGGGTATCACGCCCATCTGCGATAAAATGGATACACACACGCAGACCAGCATTAATAATACGTTTTACCATGAACAAGATATCATTAATATCTGCATGCACACGACCATCAGACATCAAACCTGCAACATGAACGATACCACCGTCATTTCGCACGCTTTCAATAAATTCACGCAGGGCAGGGTTATTATCCCAATTTTCAACCTCAAACCGGCGCAAGAACTGATTTACCACACGACCGGCCCCCATTGTGATATGTCCAACCTCTGAATTTCCCATTGTTCCATCTGGCAATCCGACCGCCACGCCACTGGCATCCAGTCTTGAATGCGGATATTTTTCCAACAACCCATTAAAGTACGGCATTTTCGCCCGCGTAACCGCGTTAAATTCGGAATTTTTATCAATTCCAACACCATCCATAATACATAAAACCAATGGTTTTTTCATACATTTCCCCTTATGTTATCATTTGTCAGAATATCATAGCCGTTTTTTAATTGCAAAAGCAAAAGAAAAATTGTATAACTAACTGTATATATTTAGGAAGCGCGTCTTATCTAAATAACAGGAGTTTAAAACATGAGTGGCAAACCATTTACACCATCTGCTATTGATGAACACATTGGGCAACGTATGCAATTACGTCGTGTCATGATGGGCTTATCACAAAAAGACCTGGCAAAGATTTGCGGTGTCACATTTCAACAGATACAAAAGTATGAATGTGCGGGCAATCGCATATCTGCATCACGTCTGTTTGAATTAAGTGCGGCATTGGAAACGCCGGTATCATTTTTCTTTGCGGGCTTACCTGGTCACATTGAACGTGAACCACGCAATGGCCGTTTATTCAAAGGCTCTCGCGTACGCGACCAAGAAGAAAATGATCCATTGGCCAAAAACGAATCATTGCAATTGATTAATCTGTATTGGAAACTGCCAACCGATTCCCAACGCGAAACGGTAATGAAAATGTTAAAGGCATTAAACGGCCAAGAATAAAAATCACCCCGGCAACGGGGTATTTTTTTACAGCACGCAGATGCTTTAAATCCCCAGGAGATTAAACTCCACCCCCCAAACAAAACTCAAAAAGTTTTGTCATTCCTGCGTAGGCAGGAATAGGGTCTTTTAAATTTACATTTATCACTATTTTATAATTTTTATGGTTCGCGTTGCTCACGCTGTATAGTCCCACTCCTGCCTGCGCAGGAGTGACAATTTGCACTATCCAGATCCCGTGGTCCAGCCACGGGATGACAAAGCCCCAAAAATTCCACTGACAAAAAAAATCCCCCATTTGGGGGAATCTATAGTAAACAGCATCCTCTCCGTTGGTCATTGCCTCAGCAATATTGCGTCAATTGTAGTTTCCTCTCCTTCGGATGTTGTAACTTGTTCCCCGCCGGTTTCAACACATGATTTATAATTTGCAGGCGACAATATTGTCCAACACTGTTTATCTAAATCCTTTTGGGTGTTTCTATCCTTGCCCTTGCCGTATACTAAATCCAAGTTGCTATACGCACCCGCAGATTCACATTCCCCAGTTTTTGCTTCAAAATATTGTCCCGTAGAGCACTTTACACACGTCCCATCTTTTGGATTTGAGCCACCTTTTACTCCCGTGGAACATTCTGCACATGTATGATCTGTCGCCGATGTAAATGCCATACCTGCATCCTTGCAGAAATATTTTGCACAATCTGATCCAGAAGTATCTAAAACATGCTCTGCACTTCTAAACTTTTCTCTATCAAAGCCAGGACAAAACGTCTTTCCCTTGGTTTGTAACATATCTTCAGTCACAGGCACACAGTCTGTTTTGTTAGAATTTGGTGTATAACCTTCCTGACACAACAATACTGGATCAGAACAAGATGCAACCGTTCCAACAAACGACGTAACATCTTTCCAGTTTTGCCACTGACAAGCAACCTGAACTGGTGCTGCCATTACCCCATGGTCCAATAACTTAACAACCCCAAGGACATTATTAACCTCGCCCCAATCATTCTTTTTCTTCCCATCCGCTCCATTAACACCACGAAAATCATTTCGCCAAAATTTCGTAAAAACCTGTACATTCGCGGACAAATTACCATTGCTTCCCCCATCTGTTTTTACACCAGGGGCACCAAAAACAGTATCTAAAGTACGCGTATCACTATCATATGCAACTGTCAGCTCACCACAATTTGCACCAGAAAAACCATCTTTACATAACCACATGCAATTTGCACTGCTAACCCCGTTTGGCGTATAGTACGATGTCGGACTTGTTGTGTATTTTCTTTTATTCGCACACTGAATTTGCCACGGGCAAAAATATCCACCATTCGCGTTAATTCTATCCGCTATAATCGCAACAATCGCCCCCTCATCACTATGGGTTCCAGGCGACGCATTTAGACCAAGGGCACCTGCACGAATAAAATCACCTGCATTAAATGAACAGGATTGACTTTTTGCATTTGTCCAACCCGTTGATCCGGCCCCTTTGGTCAACGACAAATCCAATTTTTTCGATGCCATCGCAGACCCACAAAAACAGGGCAAGACAAACAATAACGCCAATAACTTATACATTCCCATCATCGTCCCCTAATCCTGATTTGCAACATAACAGACACCATTTTCATAATACCCGTTACCCATCAATGCACATTGTTGCTGATACCATTCTGGTGCAAAGATACACTCGTCCTTGGCCCTGTCGTACGTTGCCAACGGCGTTCCCAGTTCTGCATCCGAATTATATGCCTCGCACCTTACCTTTGTAGTATTTTGAACACACGTACCCCAAGACAAATCTCTTTCATATGGTTCCGCCCGACCGAACACATTAGAATAGAACGCAACTAACAGTGGATCTGTGGTCGTGACACCTTTATCAACCCAATAACCGTCAAGTGTTTCACACTGATCTGACAACTGATAATCTACTTGATCTGCGACATCACGAATAGATTTTTCAACAGATAACTTAACCTGTTCTGGCAACGCATTATAATCCTGTGTGCCTTGGGTTGGGTCTGAACAATTTTGAACCGCAAAATACTTAACATTTGCATACAACGACGCTTCAAAGCTCGCATTTGGCGCATCATTAATTGAGCCCTGGGCTTTTTGACGACAATTCCATGGGAATCCCATATCGCCTGCTGCCGGTGTACATAAATCCGTCACATATTTTTCAACCGCGGCTGCACACCCCTCTGCCACACGGGTTTCATCAACAGAATCAACAAAATCTAACAGTGCGGCCAACCCACAACGTTTACCTGAACTATTTTTCTGTAATTTACCGTTACCATCAAACGAACAAGCGTCTGTATCACCATACAATGCCGCACATGCGGTTACTTTTTCTTGACACATTGCCTTGGCCGCATAGGCGGATAACGCACCCGAATTCTTGGCCGTGGTTGTATCAAATTCTTTCAATGCATTTGATTGTGTATCATAGCATTCTGCCATTGTGCTGACACATGATGTCTTAACTTCCTCAATTTTTTCATCCTGCGCCTGGGCAATTTCAATTAATGCACTGCGCTTAAACTCTGTCCAGACGACATCAGCAATGTCGCGACATGTATCCAACGCGGACGCCGCGAACATCCGCTTTTCGTCCAAGAATTGATTAAACTTTGCATTCTGCCCCAATACATCAATGCTGGTATCGACGCCACCCAACGAAATCAAATTTTCTAATTCAAATAAACGCTGAGAATAAATCGGTTCCCCCGTAGATGAATTTATATACGCACCACTGTAATCCAAACAACGTTTATAGCCTGGTCCGCACGCAACATCGCCCAAAATCGCCGTTTTAACCTTTTCCATACACTCATTAACATCTGCAGAATTATGTGCACGATATTCTTCTAAGCGTGCCTCGCGCAGGAACTTTTCCGCCTGACGAACCGTGGTTAATACCGCCTCGCGCTGTTTGTTAATCTTCTTTTCATATGCATTACAATCCTGGGTAATCATAATGTTGTATGCACTGGTCGCCATATTTAACACTGCACTGTTTTCACATGCATCGCCCACTAACTCCAAACACTGTTTATTTGAAATGTTATACAATTCGATACCTTCCAGCACACTCATATCAACGCCAGTATCTGTATCAAATATTGAACTGCCACTACTTCCACCCCAAATATCATCAACATCATCTGTAAAATCTAATGACATCAATCCAGCAGGTTCTTTCTTTTGTTCGGGCTGTGACGCTTTCTTCTTACCAGACAACAGGTCGCCAATCTCGTTCAAAATGCTTTGTGCGGCACTGGTATCTTTCTTAATCGCCATTTCACCAACCGTTGCGGTATACATGGCATTAACCTCTGCTGCGGTCTTGTCAACTGCATTCAGGTTATTATCTTCAAATTGCTGTAATAAAACCTTTGCCTGATCCAAGGCTTCTTCGGCATCACGAAATTCTGTAAACTTTGCACTGCAAAAACATCTGCGATATGTATCATTTGCATTTGCACAAAACTGGTCCATACATGTCGCATACGATTCACGACATTTTGCATAACCGCCACCAATTTTTGAAACATCTGTAAATACCGCCGTCGCACGCGCCATACGTCCCAGACCTGCATTTGACACATTCGTCGCACTGCGCGCACGCGCCCCAGACAGTGGTGTAACCGCACTGCGTACCGCAGACGCATTTGTTTTAACAACGGCACCACTGCGCGCGCCACCAGTCGCCGAACGCGCAACCGTATTTTGGCGCAACGCACTGCGTGCACTTGTTGTGTTTACCACATTGGAACTGGCACTGCGCGCTGTTGCAGTTGGTGTCACACGACGTGCCACGGCACGCGAAACAACATTTTCTGCCACATCACGACGTACAACACGCCCCCCAGAACGGGCATTAGATACATTTGCAACTGCACTGCGTGGATTTGGCGCCTGATCAGCATACGCAAAACCGCCGACAAAAAATGTCGCAAAAAGCGCAGAAAACTTGAAAAAATTACGACAAGAACGCCTCACGATTATTCTCTCTTTTCACAATTGTACCATTTTTTTAGCATTTGAATCAACACCAAATTACATACAATCACATTTTATATCATCAATCTTTACCAACCCCATATTTATTCCCCAAAACATCGAATACAATTCATATGCACGATTATATAATTTATATGCAGAATCACCCGTAGCCTTGTTCCCATCATCAATCAGCTGCATTGCCATTCCCAACAGGCGTTCCGACATACCCCAGGCATCTGTATCAGGCGCAACAATACGGGACATTAATTCAATACGAATATCACGCACATATTCAAATTCATCTTCGATTGCCAACAAATTCATTAACGCAATCGTTAAATCTTGATCAGACGACAAATCCAACGGATTTACCTTTTTTGCATCATCTGCACTTTTGACCAGTTTGTTTAACGATGATTTTTTCATACTACCTTTCCTTATTCACATCCAGAATACAAAAAATATGCTTATACGGTCAACATGATTTTATCACACCACGCATATGAGCCGAACGGGCGCGCGGATTATTCGCCAATTCTGCATCAGTTGGCACTGCGGATCGTATCAAACTAAAAGGTGCACTTGCAACAACTGGCAAACGTGGATCCCCAGGCGCAGTTGTCCAACGCCGAAACGTATTCTTTACAATTCTATCTTCTAATGAATGAAATGTCACACAAATACACTTTCCACCAGATGTCAACAAATCCGGCACCGCAATCAACGCGCGTTCCAGTTCGCCCATTTCGTCATTAACCGCAATTCGCAGGGCCTGAAACACAGGCGCGACATCCTTGGGATTATGAATCAAATCCCGCAATTCAAATGTTGTCTTTGGGACGACTTCTTTTATTGCACGTGCCAATATATTTGCTTTTTTCATATCGCCATATGTACGCAATACGTCTGCCAGTTCTGACACGCTGTGCATTTCAATCCATTGCACCGCATCAATTCCACTTTCTGACATCCGCATATCCAGTGGCGCATCTGCCCGAAAGGAAAAGCCGCGTTCTGGCACATCAATTTGCATTGACGAAATACCCAAATCAAAAACAATCGCGTCAACCGTACGCCCCAGATCTGAAATATGCGAGAACGTATGTGGGATAAAATCAAACCTGTCACCATATTGCACACGCATTTTTTCTGCATCTGCGACCACATTTGGATCCCTATCGAACGCGATAACATTTGCGCCACGTTCTAAAAAAGCACGCGAATATCCACCGGCACCAAACGTACAATCAACGATTGTTTTGCCATCAATGTCACCCAACGCATTTAGCACCGCATCTAATAACACAGGAATATGTTTCATTGTCATGTTATTGTATCTCCACACGAACACCCAAGGCCGTTAAATCCGCGACTGTCGTCGCGCCTAATTCAACGCCCCCAGGCAATGCAATCTTAACCGTTTTGTCTGCACCATGCAGATTCAAAATCACCTTTGTAAATCCACGGGGCAGGGCAATCAAAGCCTTTTTTACGTCTTGCAATACCGCCTGATCACGAATATCCATTGTCACTTGCTTTGCAATTTTGGCAACCCATTCTGTCAACGGCGTAATAGAATCAACAAATATAGAAACCCTGTCATCACGGTTCGACACCTTGCCCGAAATCAGCACAACATTTTCATTGCTTAAAATTTGCGAGAATTCAATTGCCATATCACCAAACGCAACGGCATCAATATTTCCAAAACTATCCGACGCATTAATTGTAATCATTTCTTTGCCTGTCTTGGTACGACGACGTCCAAACGAATTTACGTTTGCCGCAATTTGCACAGGCTTTCTGTCGCCCATTGTTTCCAGGCTTGCGCTGGTGGCCAGTTTAGCCCGTTCAATCAAGTGTTTATATTGATCCAACGGATGGGCAGAAATATAAAAACCCAACGCAGACAGTTCGTTTTCCAAGCGCTGACCAAATGTCCACGGTTCTGTCTTTGGCAAATTTTTGCGCAATCTGTCTTCTGGCACATCGTCTTCAACCGTATTTGCAAACAAAGACAACATATTTGCACCGTCACGCGCCTTGGACGCATACGTCAATATTGCATCTGCATTCATGTAAATTAATGCACGATTTGGTTCCAAAGAATCCAATACACCTGTTTTTGCGAACGCTTCTAAAACACGCTTGTTCATAAATGGCGCACAACGTTTTGCAAAGTCTGTTAAATTCTTAAACTTTCCACCGGCATTTCGTTCTGCAACAATTGCATCTGTGACGGCGGTACCAACACCCTTTAATGCCGCCAAGGCATAAATAATCTTGCCATCACGAACAGTAAATAAAGATTCACTTTGATTAATATCAGGTGCAATAATCTGAATACCGAAATTAGTCTTGGCGTCATCAACGAATATCGCCAATTGATCTGTATCGTTCAAGTTACTGGACATTGACGCAGCCAAAAATTCCGGTGTATAGTTTGCCTTTAAATACGCGCACTGGTTTGCAACAATCGAATACGCAATTGCATGCGATTTATTAAATGCATATTTTGCAAAGTCCTTAAACTTTTCCCACAGGTCTTTGGCCGTATCTCTATCCAAGGTTCCTTCTTTTTCGCACCCTTCATAGAATTTACCTTCCAATTCATCCAACATGGCGATAATCTTTTTACCCATCGCTTTACGCACGTTATCAGATTGTCCACGCGTAAACCCAGCCAACGCACGCGTCAATTGCATAACCTGTTCTTGGTACACGATAATGCCATACGTTTCTTTTAAAATAGGCTCTGCCTTTGGATGAACATATTCAATCGATTCTTCGCCATGCATACGCGCAATAAATTGCGGAATAAATGCAATTGGCCCTGGACGGTTCAACGCATTTAACGCAGAAATTTCCAAGAAACTGGTCGGATGCATTTTTCGCAAAGTCTGCTGAACAAACGGGGCATCGAATTGAAATATACCTTCGGTCAAACCTTGTTGCCATAATTTCATTGTCTTGGCATCATCTGTTGGAATTTGATCTAAATCGATATTTATCCCGCGTGTCTGCTGAATTAAACGTGTTGCATATTTCAACACAACCAACGTTTCCAATCCCAAAAAGTCAAACTTAATCAAGCCAGACTTTTCCAAATATTTTCCATCATACTGACATGATGGCAACGGGTTGGCAGGATCACGATACACCGGCGCAATTTTTGTTGTTGGCCTGTCACCAATAACAACACCACACGCATGCTGACCCAGATTTCGCAACGAACCTTCTAATTCTTCTGCGATTGTCACGACCTTGTTTAAATCTTGGTCATTATTCAAAACGTCTTGTATTTCTGTCGACATATCAACCGCATCTTTTAACGTCTTGGCATCTTGCGGAATCAGTTTTGACAGTCTATCTGACTTGGAATAGGGCATACCATACACACGTCCAATGTCACGCACCGCGCCACGCGCCTGTAATGAACCAAACGTGATAATTCGACACACAGAATCATGGCCATATTTATCACAAACATACGCCAACACACGTTCAATACCAGTTGGTTCAAAGTCAACGTCAAAGTCTGGCATTGAAATTCGATCTGGATTCAAGAAACGTTCAAACAGCAACCCATATTTTAATGGGTCTACATTTGTAATACCCAACGCCCACGCAACAATAGAACCCGCACCCGACCCGCGCCCAGGCCCAGTTAAAACATCATTATTTCTGCACCAATCAATATAATCTGCAACAATCAAGAAATATCCTGGGAATCCCATACCGATAATGACACCCAGTTCAAATTCTGCCTGTTCATAATATGGCGCAGTATCTGTGATACCATTTTGTTCCAGTCGGCGTTTCAAACCACTCATCGTATTATCACGCAACATCTGACATTCTGTTTCCAGGTCATCACCGAAACGTGGCAACAATGGTTTTTCATGAACGTTAACCATAAAGCCACAACGCTGTGCAATTACAAAAGTATTCTCTATTGCCTCTGGCAGGTCAGAAAATATTTCTGCCATCTGTTCTGACGACTTAAAATATTGTTCCGATGATTTACGCGGACGTTCTGGGTCAATAACCTTGGTCTGTCCCAAGACACACCCCAACGCATCAGCAGATTCATAATCTTTATTTGACGCAAAACAAACATCATTTGTTGCAACAATTGGAATATTTAAATCCATGGCGATTTTTAAAAACGCTGGCTCTGTCTTTATTTCATCTTCCAATCCGTGCCGTTGAATTTCGATATAAAATCTGTCCCCAAAAATATCCAGCATACGTTTTGCATATGCACGCGCCTGATCGTCTTGACCGTTTAATATCGCCATGCCAATTGGGCCCAAATGTGC
This sequence comes from Alphaproteobacteria bacterium, assembly GCA_017466525.1. Lineage (GTDB taxonomy): Bacteria > Pseudomonadota > Alphaproteobacteria > Rs-D84 > Rs-D84 > Enterousia. Next base: position 4,265 of record JAFTTY010000027.1, on the reverse strand, counting down.
ACCCGACAAACAAATCAACCCATCACTGTGCGACGTCAATTCATCAAAAGACACATGCGGTCCCAAATGATGATTTTCACCACGCATATACATTATTCTATTTAATTCGCACAGGTTTAAATATCCGTTGTGATTTTGCGCCAACAATACGATTTTAGACATTGAATTTGCACGCAAAATTTTCGGATCGGCGCTATGATGATTCAACGAAATTTCAACCCCAATAATTGGCTGAACTTTATTTTTTGGCATAACATCGGAAAATTCCGCACACCCAGACATCAAATTAGTATACGTCAACGCACACGCCGACATACCATGTTCTAAACACAGCGCCGGAATTTTTTTTATTGTTAATGTACTGGCACCAACAGAAAAACGCGAATGTGTGCGAAGATGGATAAATTCTTGCATAACCCCTTCCTTTTAGCATGCAAAAAAGAACAAATAAACACAGATAAATTGCACTATTTATATTTAGTGCAATTTACCACAACAATGCTTAAACTTTTTACCAGAACCGCATGGGCATGGCGCATTACGACGGCTATCCATACCGGTGGCCTGATTTAATCCTGCGTCATGTTTGGCACGTTCTGCCTCGGTCGCGGCAACATCTTCACGTGTTAATTCCATACGACTGATATAAGACACAGACATTATTTTAAAGTTATTAATTGTGTTTTTAAATATCTCTAATGCCTCACGTTTATATTCATACAATGGGTTTTTCTGGGCGTATCCACGCAAACCGATTGCACTTTGCAGATAATCCATCTGTTGTAAATGTTTTTTCCACACAGAATCCAACGCACCCAACATCATCTGACGCGAAGCCATATGCATCAGTTCTGGGCCGTATTTGGTTGCCTGGTGTTCATATCTGCGCATTGCCAAGTTGAACAAGATTTCATACGCCTTGCGTTCTGTAATTTGTTCATCTGTTTTCCACTTTTCGATATCTGTGATATCCAACGCGAACACACGCAACATCGCATTATGAATACCATTCAGATTCCAATCCGCAGACGTACCTTTTTCTGGAATGTTATTTTCGCAAATCAGTTCAACAACATCACCAATCATCTCTGACGCCAGACCAGACAAATCTTCTGATGTCATCAAGTCATCACGCTGTTTATAAATAACCGTACGTTGTTCATTTGCAACATCATCATATTTTAACAATTCCTTACGCGCTTCGAAATATCGTGCCTCTACACGTTTTTGCGCTTTTTCCAAGGCCTTGGTAATCCATGGGTGTGTAATTGCTTCGCCCGTTTTTAAACCCAAGGTCGACAACATACCTTGCAGACGTGCCGCACCAAAGATACGCATTAAATCGTCATCCAACGCCAAAAAGAACTTTGAATCACCTGGGTCGCCCTGACGTCCGGAACGGCCACGCAACTGATTATCAATACGACGCGATTCATGTCTTTCCGTACCAATTACGTACAAGCCACCGGCATCCAAGACTTGTTTTTTATTTGCCTCAATCGTTGCATAGATTTCTTTTTTCTTTTTTTCATAATCAGGCGCATCCGCATCCAACGTTGCAATCAGTTCTTCTGCATTACCACCCAATTTGATATCTGTACCACGTCCCGCCATATTTGTTGCGATTGTAACGGCACCTGGCGCACCGGCCTGGGCAACGATTTTTGCCTCAGACTCGTGCTGTTTTGCGTTCAAGACCGCCGGATTAACACCTAATTTTTTGCGTACAATTTCTGCTAATTCTTCTGATTTTTCAATTGACACAGTACCAACCAGAACCGGCTGTTTCCGGGTCATACAATCTGCAATTTGTTTCAAGATTGCATCATATTTTTCATCTTTGTTACGATAAATTTCATCGTGGTGATCGACACGCGCAACCGGGCGATTTGTTGGAATCGACACAACGCGCAATTTATAGATTTCTTCGAATTCTGCCGCTTCGGTCATTGCAGTACCCGTCATACCAGACAATGATGGATACAAACGGAACAAGTTCTGATATGAAATACTGGACACAGTTTGATTTTCCGGCTGAACACGCACATGTTCTTTGGCCTCTATCGCCTGGTGCAGACCTTTACCAAATCTGCGACCTGTCATAACGCGTCCTGTAAATTCATCAACAATTAAGATTTCGCCATTACGCACAACATAGTTTACATCTTTCTGGAACAAATGATGCGCCAACAAAGCCTGTTGAATATGCATAACCAAGGCTGCATTATCAGACGCATATAAATTATCCCCAACCAACAATCCCGCATCTTTTAACAAACGTGTTGCTGTATCTGCGCCACTTTCTGTCAGCGTCACATGTCTATCTTTTTCATCCTTTTTGAAATCAGATTCTGTAAATTGCGCAACAACCGCATCGACCTGGGCATACAGTTCACTGGTATCTTCGGCCGGGCCAGATATAATCAGTGGTGTACGTGCCTCGTCAATCAAGATACTATCGACTTCGTCAACAATTGCATAAAAGAACGGGCGCAGAACCTGTTGCTTTTTGGTAAATTTCATATTATCACGCAGATAATCAAATCCCAATTCAGAATTCGTCACATACGTAATATCACACGCATATGCTGCACGTCTTTCCTCGTCTGTCATATCATGCTGAATAATACCAACTGTCAAGCCCAAGAAACGATAAATCTGGCCCATCCATTCTGCGTCACGCGATGCCAAATAGTCATTTACTGTAATCAAGTGCGCACCTTTGCCATACAACGCCTTTAAGAACATTGCCAGCGTCGCGACCAGTGTTTTACCTTCACCGGTTTTCATTTCTGCAATTTGCCCATTGGTCAGAACCATACCACCAATCATTTGCACATTAAAATGACGCAATCCGATTGTACGAACAGACGCCTCGCGTACCAGGGCGAACGCATCCGGCAAAATATCTTTTTCTTTTTCGCCATTTGCCAGTCTTTCGCGCAAACTAACCGTTTGTGCACGCAACTCATCATCTGTCATTGCATGATATTTAGGTTCTAAATCATTAATCAAAGACACAGTCTTGTCATAACTTTTAACAATTCTGTCGTTGGCAGACCCCAATATTTTACTAAAAATGTTTTTCATAATATATCTTCCTTATTTTCTCACGAAATATATAGCAATTTTGCGACTTGCGGTCAAGATACTTTATGATATAATGCACTTAACAACGACAAACAAGTCAAAAATCGAATAAATTTAAAAAAATCACGGAATAGGGGGGATAAAATCATGCGTGAACCAGTACAAAAATTAAATCCAGAATCAATAACCAGCGACGTTTACATCATCGCCCCGACCCAAATCGAATATATTGCACGTCTGTTTGGTAATACAGTTGCGGACACAATGAACATGCGCACATTTGCCCCAAAAATCCGCCAGATTGCAGAGCAGGCCTTGCGTCACGCCCTGAACAGCGCACGCAAAATGGGCGAAAAATAAGCCAATTCCAACACCAAAATTCAAAGAGTTTTGTCACCCCAACGATACCCTGCGGTCCCCAGGGGATGAATTCTTTTCTTTAAACAAAATCTTTGATTTTGTCTTTCCTGCTTCGGGTCCCGCAAAAATTGAAAAATTTTTGTGGGTGATACCAGGCAGGAAAATTTACATTCATCACTATTTTATAATTTTTCTGGTTCGCGTTGCTCTCACTACTTAGCCCCACTCCTGCCGTCGCAGGGGTGACAAGAACATAAACAAAATCCCCCAAACGGGGGATTTTGTTATTCAACAGCATAATATTTGGTTCCACCAACATCTACACGCAACGAACCGCTTGGTGCATTTCCTGTGTCTTGTTCCAAACGACCATAGCAAGCCGTCTGACCACCATCCAAGCTGACCCCGATTGCGCGCGCCCAACCGGCACCCTTGGACGAATACAATGGTATCGACAGACCCGTACTGGATTTAATATAATTCATACCCGGCACAGTACACATCTGATCACACATCGGATTGCCGTTTGCATCAACGGTCTGATTATACCCGTCATTACATTCCCATGGGCAATTCGCATTTGTCCAACCAGACACACTAATATCATATGTCGAATTCACAGGCGCATTTGTACATACCGAACATAGTTTCGTATCACCATAGTAAATATTCAAACCTCCCTGTTGATACGAACCCGCCGGGCACAATTTCTGTTCTTCTGAATACGGCGTATCAATATACGAACCTTCATTCAACATACCATAACAATTCTCTGGGGCAATGGAACCCAAACCAGACGGTGAATAGAACCCATT
>JAFTTY010000026.1 GCA_017466525.1 Alphaproteobacteria bacterium | reverse complement strand
ACACCGAATGATGTAAAGAAGTCAAAGTCGCGGTTTATATTATAATATGCGAATATATCAAAACCGTATGCCATATAATAAATTTCGTGATTTAATGTGTCGGTTGTTGATATATATTCCATATCATTTGTACTGGAATGTGTGAAAAATAATTCAACACCAAAATTGTTACCGATGCGTGCGCCGGCATTAATAGTTCCAGAATAATACTGGTCGTCCAGTTCTGTATCAATTGTGTAATCAGCGATATTTAATCCGGCATCAATCCCAATATATGGCTTAAAATTTGAATATGCGTTTGTCGTACCACATATCAGTACAGGTAATATAAAAAATAGTTTCTTCATGATATTTGTCTCCCGTTATGGTTTTATTGTAGTATTTTAAATATCATACGCAAATGTATTTTGTAATGAATTGATTTTATGATATAATATACATAAAAATAGTAGGAGATTTTGTTATGGCAGGAAATCAAAAGTTTAAGTATATCAAGACTGCATCAGATTTAAATCATTTATATGACTTTGATAAAGAAGCGTTGTTCAAAGATGAAACATATGTGTTGGCACCAGATTTTGATTTAAATATGTTTGCTAATTCATCTATTTATAATCAAGCAGATCCTAATTCCAGACGTTTTTATCAAAAATTAATAGATAATACATTAAAAAGTTTAAATAAAAAACAAACTGACGAATTTGCAAATCGTTTGGCGGATTCTTTGAAAAATTATTGGGATCTTGTTTATAGATTTGGTGGTGCAGAAAAATGGAATGGTGAAGAACTGAAAAAACGTGCGGAATATACACCATTTGGTGTATTGATTGATCATGCATTACGTCGTGGTTTGTTTTCAGATGAAAACCTTAAGTTTAAAAAATCAATTTCACCGGATAATCAGGTTCTGTTAAATAATTCTGGTTTTTTTGGGTGGGGATTTTATTATAATTTTACTGGTCAACGTTTTGAAGATATTAAATTGATTACACCGTTTATACCAAGACAAAATGCATATTTGTATGGTAATGATGAAATGTTGTTTAATAAGTTTGAAAAAGATTTTGGACGTAAATTTAATTTTAATATCGCGTTCAAGGATGCAGAACATCCGGATGTTTTGTTTGAACTGCGTTCTGGAAAAATTCATCCGACGTTGGCAATGCAAAAATTAAAAAATTCTGATTTGAAATATATTATACCAAAACATGATTTTAAAGACTTATCCATTAGTGAAGTATATGATATATTGTCTGCACGTAATATTCGCTGGGAACAGTGGCAGGTTATGTCAATGATGAATCTGATTGTTGACAAGGTGCCAGATGTTGATAATGGTGGATATTTAGACCAAATATTAAGTATTATTAATGTAAATTCTCAATTGTTCTTGAAAGATACAAATGATAATCATAAATTGTGGTTAAAGATTGAAGATAAATTCCGTGCCCATATTGATAGATCTAAGGAATATACAGAAACATTAAAACGTAAAATTGAAAAATTACGTTCAGATATTAAGGCAAATGAATCTGATATAAATGATTTGAAAAGAAAGTTAAATGTTTTGGATGAAGAAAGAAATAGTTTTGTGGGGTTAGAACGCAGAATTTCTTCTATTAGTGATTTTAGAACAGATTACTATAATCATCAAGTCAAAGTTATACAGGATGCTTTGCATAATGCAGATAGTGGTAAATATGAAAAAGTTTCTGTGCCAGAAAAACCATGGAAAGTGTTTGGTTGGGAAAAAGAAAAAAAACAGTATGAAGAATTATTGTCTGTGATTGAACAACTGAATAATCATATTGATTTGTATAAGGAAAAACGTGACGAAACATTTGGTGAACATGATTTTAAATTAACAACAAAATCAAATCAGTTGTATGCAAAAATTGGACAAAAGAACGAACAAAATAGAGATAATCTATATGCGTTGAGGGATGATGAACCTATGGTAAGGGGTAAACGGGCTCATGATATCGTACAGGAAAATGTGGATAAACAAAAGAATGCAAAAAAAGCCCGTATGGAAAAAGCACAGGCAAGTTTAAGGGAAAAAGGTGTCGTTTTGGGCCAGAAAAGTGGGGTGATTGAGGCTGATAAAAAAGCAAAAAAAATCATCTATGATAAAGCAATTGAAGAAATTATGAGAAAATTGCGTGCAACACCATCAAATGCAAGAATGTCGGAAGAAGATCTGATGAAAATTGCAAAAAGACTGGTTGCTGAAAAACAAAAGTAAAAAAATAACCCGGGAAACCGGGTGCTTTTTTATTAAAACTGGTTGCGGGGAATGGATTTGGCTGCGCACCAACTGCGCAAATCAACCTTTGGTTGACCGGCATACTGCCGTCTGCCTTTCGCTGGCTGTGAACCATCTTTCCTCAATGCTTCAAATCCAGCAACACAGGTTTATAGCCGCCTGACGGTTGACCCAATTCGTGATTCAATGCAAACCGCCACAGATAAAATGCTAGGGTTTGTGGATTCCGACTCAAAATAAGTGTTTTTGTTGAAAAAAAGACATTTTGTACGAATCGACAAAATCGGTGCATTGGCGTAAAATGCTTAGTTTTCTGCGTGTTATAGGGTGTTCAAATAATTCCTTGATTTAATTTGTTAAAACGTATAAAAAGAAAAATGACCCATTTGTTGATGGGTCAAACACTAAGCGATTAACAGTGCTTAGCTAATCCATGTTTTGTACTGTAATCGCTTGGTTGGGGCTTGTCAAATGTTTTTTTGACAGGGTGTTTGTTAACGTCATAACCAAGAGAAACAAAATGACATTATATAAAGTAAAAAATATGCAAGGAACATCTGAAAAACGGCCACCGTACCCATACGACAATAAAAGTTGGTTGGAGTATTGGCAAATAAAGACAGGAAAAAAAGCGTTTTTCTGTAGTAGATTTGGATGTATTAATTATGCTGAGCATGGTGGACATGTGAGAATATGTGATGGCATGCTTGCGGGCAAGGCGTTTATCGTTCCTTTGTGTCGTGAATGCAACAATCCGGCAAATACATCTGAATTTTATGTAGATTGTGAATTGTGTGAGATATAGTAAAATAATCCAACTGGTCGTATGGCCAGTTGGTGTTTCTTTGAATGGCGGTGTGTTATGTGGGAAATGAAAACACTGAAAGATTTGGTGATAATTAAAGCCTTTGTGCCAGAAAAAATTCCAAATTTTGTCGGAACAGAATCAATGTTTGATTTTGTTGTATGGAATCTGTATGACAGAATTGCAAATGGGCTGAAGTCGTTTGATTTATTGTGTGATAACAGACGATTTTATGATGCGTTTCTGGTTGCGGGTAATGTGTTGGAAACGTGTGCCGTGCTTAGTTATATCAAGGATAAACAAACCGAAAAAGAACGTTTAAAAAATCTGAATAAATATCTGGCACGTTCGTCAGCTGGTCAAATGGTTAAAATATTGTCATGGGATGATGATTTTCATAAGGATTCTGCATGGAATGCATATGTTGCGGAATTGAAAATATTTGCACCGATTGGTGATTGTATAATCAAAAAATTAAAAAACGACAAAACAGACAAAGAAAATCATCAAGAAATTTTAGAGAAATTAAAATATCGTGATGGTAGCAATGCCGATAAAAAATCGTTGATATATTCTAATTATGTGCGACCAGACCCACAGGGGTATGTTAGAGCGTTTTCTAAAACTTTTGACGGACTTGATAATGGGAATTTTGAACACATGTATGACAAATATTGTGATTTTAAACACGTTAATATGATGTCGTACGGTGTTACATCCGAGACGATGGAAGAAGATGTTGTTGATTGGGCGATAGAAATTATGGCGGCTGTGGTTTTATATTTACAGCGTTATGGATTAGAACCAGTTGATGATTGATATTTAATTTTTGCATTTATAGGTATTTACTGTTATTATAGGTAGTGAATCCAATAGGATGTTGGGTTTGGGCTGTCGTAAGCTCATAAGTTCCGGTGCGGTTTGCATCGTTATCCAAAGTGGTGTGGATTGCACCGTTATATTTCCCTGACCTTATGTCGGGGGGCTGTTGTTATATAACAGGTATGTATACCAAAAGCAGCAGAATCATTGAACTTATGATTTACGAACTCCCCGACCGTCAATATCTCTTATTGGCGGTATTTTTTTACAAGGGGTGCGGTATGAAAAAGATAATATTTGGTTTTATTGGTATGTTTTGTGCAATTTCTGCACATGCAGTGGATTTAACGTTGATTTCGTACGATGGTAATATGTATAGTGTTATGGACCCTGCGTATGCATCAGCTGGACAATTAACGATGGTTTCTGATATTTATTATTATTACAAGCCGTTTGAACGTAGTTTAGTATTAACTCAAACGGAATGGTTGGGTGATGGAAATGGTCAGGAATATCAGGCACCTTACAGCCCAAGTGAATTTTATTATTCTGGTATAACGTTTGAGAATTTTGATAAAGAAATTGGTTTAGAAGGGGATGAGTTTGTTTTACAAAATGTAGCAGACCTAAAAAATCAATTTGATAATTGGGTTGTGAATAATGTATCTGAAATTGCTGATTTGTCCATGGTTAGCGTTTCAAGAAATATTGTAAAACAACACAATATTGATATTTATAATTCTGTGTTTAGTAATACAAGGTTTAATAAAGATAAGTTTTCTGTTTGGGGGACAACATTATTTAATTCAATGAATAAGTCTGGTAAATATGATTATTCAACAAATGGACTGGGGGTTGTTCTGGGGGCGGATTTACGGTTGTCGGATAGTATTTTAATTGGTGCGGGATACGGTTATTCAAATGTTGATATAAATGTAAATCCGTCTGATATATTGTTTGATACAAGTAGTGTATTTTTATATTCAAAATGGCAACCAAACAAACTCTATGTAAATGGGTTGGTTGCCTATAACTTTGTAGATTATGAGCATATGGATAGTGAATTGAATAATGGTGATGTGTCTGCTTTATTTGCATCGGTTATGGTGGGCTATAAAACAGGATACGGGCTAAGTCCAGAAATTGGTATCAGATACACAAATATAGAATTAAATCAAAACAGTGAATACTTAAAAAAATCAAAAAGTGATTTTTATAGTGTTGTTGCAGGGGTGGCTTATGAACATGCACTGGGTGATTTTGTGTTGGGTGGCCGTGCGTTGGTTGAATATGATGTTACACAACCAGACAATAAAGTAAATTTAGATGTATTGGGGTATAAATATAATTTTGAAATAGAAGATACAGAACGACCGCTGGGGGCAGAGTTTGGTGTTTGGGTCGGGTATGATATTAATAATGTAAATTTACAATTAAAATATGATATAAGTATTAGGTCTGATTTTGTAAACCATACTGGGAAGTTGTCTTTTGGGTATGCTTTTTAAGTTGTGTCTGTGGTGGTGGGGGACCTTGAAAATTTTGCGCGGGGCGCAATTCGGCGTACATATTTGACAGTTTTCTGTAGAAAATTCGTGGTTGCGGGGAATGGATTTGGCTGCGCACCAACTGCGCAAATCAACCTTTGGTTGACCGGCATACTGCCGTCTGCCTTTCGCTGGTTGTGAACCATCTTTGTTCAATGGTTCAAATCCAACACAACACACGTTTAAATAAAAAATGCATCACAAGGATGCATTATTCGTTTAAAACTGGTTGCGGGGAATGGATTTGAACCATTGACCTTCAGGTTATGAGCCTGACGAGCTACCGGGCTGCTCTACCCCGCGATAAGGTGTGTGCATTATATAGGACTATTTATGTATAGTCAATAAAAAAATGTTTTTTCTGTTTTTTATGATGTTTTTCCTGGTCTGTCTTGAATTATCTAATTTTTGTTGCTAAGATTTGCGAAAGTATAAAATATAAGGGTTGGTCGTGTTTCAAAATAAGACTTTTAGAAAAATTTGGAAGGGGGTTTGGGAACCGGTATTAAGTCTGGGAATTTTTCAATGGATTGTTGTTGTTATTATGGCAATTCCGATTTGGTTTTCGTATTTTACATCAATTAAAAAAATTACAAATATTGATGTATTTTATAAATATCGCAGAAAACCAGCGATCTTTGTCTTTTGGCATGGGCGCAGTTTGATGTTAAGTCCGATTATTTGTTTGGGGGGTATGCGTGCGTATGCCGTTGCCAGTCGTCATAAAGACGGTCGTATGATGGCAAAATTGCAACGATTGTTCGGGTTGCGTGCAATTTATGGATCAAGTCACAAGGGTGGCGTGTCTGTTCTGCGCGAAGGTTTGCGTGTCTTGGCACGTGGTGACCATGGTATTTGTATGTCGCCAGATGGACCAGGGGGACCGTCATTGCGTGTGCAAGAAGGGGCATTATATTTCGCAAAAATGTCAGGTGCACCGATTATTCCGGTGTGCTATACATCGTCACGTGCATGGATTCAAGACAGATGGGATAAGTATTTGTTGTCTTTGCCGTTTGCAAAGATAGTGTGCAATGTTGGAAATCCGATTTTTGTGCCAAAGCGTGCAACCCCAGAAGAATTTGAAAAAATTCGCAGGGAGTTAGAAGACTTTATGGTTGCACAAATGCGTGAGTTGGATGCGGAATTTGATTTGCCATATATTGAACAGGATTTGACCGCGTCTGAATATAAAAAAGCAAAACGTGAAGCAAAAAAGAACAAGAAAAAGAAAGGAAAATAGATGAAAACACCGTGGTGGTTCGGCAGTAAGAATCCATTTGCATTAATATTGGTGCCGTTTTCATGGATTTATTATCTGATTGGACGTGTTGTGTTTATGTTTCGTCGTTTTGGTGCGTTAAAATCGCGTCGCCCAATTATATGTGTTGGTAATATTTTGGCGGGTGGTGTTGGAAAAACACCGGTGGTGCGTGCAATTGCAAACTATTTTGGTGCGCCGGTTGTTATGCGTGGATATAAAAAGAGTGATGCAACTGGTAATGTCGGGGACGAGGCGACAATGTTGGCGCGTACTGGGTTGGCGGTGCATGTCGGCGACAGAAAAAGCAATATAATTTTATTAAATAAGCAAAAGAAAGAAAATAGTCCAATTGTTATGGATGATGGATTGCAGAATCCAACAATTAAAAAAGATGTTTCAATCGTTGTCTTTGATGAGGGGTTAGGTGTCGGAAATGGTTTGTTGTTGCCGGCCGGTCCCCTGCGTCAGCCAAAACGCGCAGTTAAAAAGGCAGATGCGATTATTGTTATTCGCAGCAAGACGCCAAAAAAGAAATTTAAACTGCCTGATGGTGTGCCAGTGTTCTATGCCAAAAATCAAACGTTTTCACCGTATGATGAAAATCAAAAGTTGGTTGCATTTGCAGGAATTGGGTATCCAAAAAAAGTCTTTAACGCCTTACTTAATGTTGTGGCACGTCGCAGTTTCCCAGCCCACTATCAATATACAAATGATGATTTGGAACGTTTGTTCGCGTTGGCAAATAAAAAGGGTGCAAAATTAATTACAACAGAAAAAGACTGGGTTCGATT
>JAFTTY010000025.1 GCA_017466525.1 Alphaproteobacteria bacterium | reverse complement strand
TATTTTAAAGATTCAAGAAGATATCACTGCAATCGCGGTTGAAACGGGTCAGCCAACATCAGAATACAAAAAAGTTGTTGAACTGGTTCGTCGTGGTCAGACCGAGGCTGCACGCGCCAAGCGCGAAATGATAGAGGCAAACTTGCGTCTGGTTATTAAATTCGCAAAAAAGTCCAGCAACCGTGGACTTGGCTTGGATTTTTCAGACTTGGTTCAGGACGGAAATATTGGTTTGATGAAGGCTGTTGATAAATTTGATTATCGTTTGGGCAATAAATTCTCAACCTATGCGACAAACTGGATTCAACAGGGTATTTCACGCAGTATTGCCGACCAGGCGCGCACAATTCGCATTCCTGTGCATATGATTGACAACATACACAAGATTCAGCGTGCATCGCGTCAATTTATGCACAAATATGGACGTCAGCCAACCGCCGAAGAATTGTCCAAGATTATCTATCTGCCGGTTGACAAGATTCACAAGGCAATGAAAGTTAATCTGAAACCAATTTCATTAGAGGCACCCGTTGGCACCGAAGATGACAGTTCACGTATCGAAATCATCGCAGACGAAACAGCCAAGAATCCATTTACATCTGCGGCACAAAAGAATCTGCGTAAAATTGTCACCCAGATTTTGTCAGAACTGGATCCAAAAGAAGAAACTGTTTTACGTCAGCGTTTCGGTATGTCTACCAACAAAACCAGCACATTGGAAGAGGTTGGTGAATACATCGGTGTTACCCGTGAACGTATCCGTCAGATTGAACAAAAGGCGCTGAATAAGTTGAAACACCCAACACGCGCACGCAAACTGCGCAGCTTCTTAGAAGATTAAAAATAGGGGTTAATTATGGCGAACAACTTTGATACTGCATCTAAAAAGATTCAAGATTTAATGACGTTATACGCGCAACTGGATAATTTACCAAGTCGCAGTCGTTGGCACTTTGAGCCAAAGTACGATATGTACAATACATGTGCCTTTATATTCGCGCACCAAACCAGTGATGCTTCAAAACGTTACGAGGTGCTTAATGAATTGGCCAGGGTTTTACATAATGCGGGGATTAAAAACACTATTCAGGCCAGGGAAGGGACCATGGCAGATGTTGTTGTTGATCCGGGACATGCAGAACTGGCACGAAAAATGTTTGCGCGATATCAGACAAATAAACCGGACGTATCAAAAGTCAATAATGCATTGTTGGAACAGGAATGGTTGCGCCAACGCCAAAAATAAATAATATAAAGTCTGTCGCAATGGCAGGCTTTATATTTTATATAAAGAGGTAAAAAATGAAGAAAACACTTTTGTTTTGTAATGGGCTATCGGGCAGTGGCAAATCGTATTTTATTCAAAATACATTGCCAGCAGGTTTGTTTTATAATTTAAAGTCGATGACCACGCGTCCCATGCGCCCCGGCGAAAGCGAAGGCAAACCGTATTTCTTTCGGTCAGAGCGCGATTTTGACACAACGCCACTTGTTACCCATTTGTGGGTAAATCAGGCACTGTGGACGCCTGGGATGCCAAAATGGCTGTATGGTGTACCGGAATCAGAGGTGCTAAATCATCTAAACCAGAATTTAGTCTATGATGTTATTCAGCCATGCTATACCCGTCAAATGATAGATTGGTTTCGGCAACATGACTTGGACAAGAAGTATAATTTCCGTGTCGCGTACTTTTTGACGCCAGACATTAACCTGGAAACCGCGCGCGGTCGTGCAAATATGCCAAATGATACGGCAGTACGCACAATGAATACATGTATACCCGAAGACTTCTTGGATGCAGGTATTGATATTGATTATATTTTAAAGCCTCGCGATGGAAAACTAAATCCACGTTTGTTGGCGCATATAAAACGTTTGCAACGCCAACGCTAAAAAGAACCGCCCAAATGGGCGGTGTTTTTATACATAGTTTTTCAGTGCGATATATATCTGTCCCAGTTCTGTCTTTATCAGTGTGGCAGATACTTTGTCTGCATTATCTGTTTGTTTGGCAGAATTTAGTATCTTATCAAACCCACGCACAAACTGTGACGCCTGTGAACGAAATACTGCATCGCCTTTCATCATTTCGCGTATGCGTTTTTTGTCTGCCGCGTTCAACATTTTTGCCAACCACTTAGAGAATATGGTTTTGTCGCCACTGTGATACTTTTTCCATACGACGTCTGGAATTTCTGCGCCGGCCGTACGTGTCAGGTCCATCGACTGTTCGTGCAGTTTTTCAAACATCTATTCGCTTTGTGCTAAAAAGTCCTGGGAACTAACGTGCCCAAATGTTTCTGATGGCGTGCTTTTTATTGCGTCCATCGGCGCACTGGCACGCGCTACCATCATTTGTTTGTTTAGTGTCTGCATCGTATTAACTGCCTTGGCATAGTCTGACATCAGGTCTATCATTTGTTGGCGTGATGCACCAGCCAAATCTTCCAATTTAACCGCAGAATTAGAAATCGCATCTGTTGATTCTGCAACCGTTGTTTTCATCAGATTCAATTTTTCATTCAAGCTGGTTACAATTTTTTCCAGTGTCTCGCTGGCCTGTACAGAACCGCGTGACAAATCGGGCAGGGCGGAATAATACTTTTCAATCAATGCGGACAGCGGTTGCAGCTGGGCAGTTGTGTCATTCGACATCTTTATAAGATTTGCAGATTGACCCGACAGTTGTGTGTGCGCTGTATTCATTTCAATTAATGTTTCGCGTACGCCAGTCGCCATTGTCTTTACAGAATCAGAGAAAGCATTTGCGGCGGTTTTTGTGTTTTCTAATGTTACATTTGCAACCCCAGAAACGGTTTTAAGTTCTGATACAACGCCTGTTGCGAATTCTTTAATTTCGCCATCAAAGCGATTGGTTAACGTTGCCAACTCGGTCGATACGCCACGTACAGAATTTTCAGTAGTTGCCGCAGATGACATTAACGTCTCAACCGCAGCGGTTAATTTTTTTATCTGTGTATCAATCGAAGATTCGGTCAGTCGAACCTGGCCGGCGACCACGTTGGCGGTGTTGGTCAAAGTATTCATTTGGCTGGTCAACTGTTTCTTTGACTGCTTGCCAAATGTATCTAACTTATCTAAATAGCCTTTTAGTAATTTATCATTGCGCACCATGATGTCTTCATAGTTTGCCGCGCTTGTTTTTACATTATCAAAACCATCTGCTGTTGACTTTGCTAATTGCTCTAATTTGTTTTGCAATGTGTCACTTTCGCCGGTCATTGTTTTCATCTGGTCTGCATTTGAATTAAATTCATTTTGCAGATGTTCTGATAATGCTTTCCCAGTTTCGACCCATGAATCAATTTGTGATTGTATCTGTGAAATTTTATCGGTTGTTTCTTGTGAAGTTGTATCGATTTTGCACAATAATTCATTGACTGTATTGCTAAACTTGTCAGTTGAATTTTCTACGTCATTCCATGATTGCGACGTAACTATTTCGCCCAATCCTGCGACGGTGTTATCCAACCGTCCTGACATTGTGGCCAACTTTTTAGTCGCGTCATCTGCCAAGTTGATTAGTTGATTGTTTTGCTCTGTCAGGGCGTTTTTTAATTCCTTGGCATATTCGATTTGTGAATTTAGTGTGTCGCGCATTGTTTGAAAACTAGATTCTATTTTTGCGATTTCGTCTGCCAATATAACATTTAACACACGCGTTGCGTCTGCGATTTTTGCACGTTCCGGCTTTGTAATTATGGTCAACAGCGATTCCATAACCTTTTGTGATTTTCTGGACACAAAAAATAGTACGCCCAGTGTTATAACCAGCAGTGTACCCAATACACCACCACCAATTATTAATAATTGTGTGATTTCCATTCCTTTTCTCCCTAAGTGCAAAACGCAAACTTCTTAATATCTTGCAGTTCTTTTGAATTTATACTAAAATCCAAGAAATAAAGCAAGGGCAGAAATGGCAAAAAAACGCACTCTTTCACCAGAACAAGATTTGGCGGCAAATCCGTTGGAAAACGTATGGGTTCAGGCCAATGCCGGCACCGGCAAAACCAGTGTTTTGGTTCAGCGTTTGTTGCGTATATTGTTTCGCAGTCCTGATTGTATGCGTACGGGAATCCTTTGTTTGACATATACAAATGCCGGTGCGGGTGAAATGCGCAATCGTATTTTGGCGTCGTTGCGCGAATGGGCGCTGGCGTCTGATGGCGAATTAATCGACATGTTGGACGGCATTGCGATAAACAAGCCGGCAACAATGGATGATGTTGCGCGTGCGCGTGCGATATTTTTTAAGTATATTGACGCCCCAGAAATATTAAAAATAAAAACCATCCATGGTTTTTGTGAAGAGATTTTGCATCGTTTCCCGTTAGAGGCAGGCTTGTCACCATCGTGGTCATTGGTATCCGATGCGGCACAGCGTGTATTGCTGCAAGACGCGTTTAATAAACTTGTAAATTCTCCGTCTAATGACACGAATGTATTAAATGCCTTCCTGCATATCGTAGGGCGGGTTTCTGAAACCTATATGACAGACTTGTTGGATATATTAAGCACGCAATATAAACAATTCTTTCAAGTTAAAGACCTTGTTAAATATCGCAATTATTTCATTGATACGACTAAGAATTATTTAAATCTGACAAATGTCCAAAATCCCGATTTTGATGTTGAAAGTCTAAAAAAAATCGTACAAAACGCAACAGAAGATCAAAATAATGCGAAAAAGCCGGCAAAGTACTTAAACGATATTATTAACTTAACCAATCAGTATATTGATACGACGATTGATTTTGAAAAATATAAAACAGCGTATCTGACGGCCGAAGGCAACATAAAATCCACCGTGTCCAAAAAGGATTATTTGCTGGGCGAAGCGCACCGTGTATATGAATTAAATCAATATAATGCAAATAGACTGCTGTTCGAAGATAGTGTTGCGTTATTTGATTTGTCTGCCGCCTTTGCAACCGAATATCAAAAAATAAAGCGTGCACGAAATCTGTTGGATTTCGAAGATATGATTTTGTATACACGCAAATTGTTTTCGGATGCATCGACCATGGGTTGGGTGCTATCGCAATTGGACTTGTCGTTATCTCATATTCTGGTAGACGAAGCACAAGATACATCACCGCTGCAATGGGATATTTTGCGAATGCTGGCGGGCGATTTCTTTGCAGACGGCAATGTTGCTGATGATGTCCATTCGTTGTTTGTCGTAGGTGATACAAAGCAATCTATTTACGGCTTCCAGGGTGCAGATCCACGCGCTTTTTCGATCAGTCGCGACGCAATCCGCGAACAAATCGCACACAATATGCGCACAATACGCGAGGTGCCGCTGGCGCAAAGCTTTCGTTCGTCTGCGCCGATACTATATGCAGTTGATAAATTCTTTGCAGATTCAACAGTTATAGATTTGTCCGACTTTGCAAATAATCCACACAAGTGCTTTCGCACAAACGCGCCCGGCGTTGTGGAATTGCATAAACTAACTGCAAAGCAAGAAAGCGATATCGATGTTCGGCAATATATAAAAAATATCGCAAATAAAATTCATTCTATAATTTTGGGTGGTAAATATTCCGCACGCGACATAATGGTGCTGGTCCAAAATCGCAATCCGATGGCGTCACCCTTGGTTTCAGAATTAAAGCGATTGGGCGTCGATGTTGCCGGCAGCGATCGAATTGTTTTACCGAAATTCCCGGCAATTCGCGATATGTTAAACCTGGTTCGCTGGTGTTTAAATAGGGACGATGATTATAGTTTGTGTTGTGTATTAAAAAGCTCGTTTTTCTGTATGAAAGAACACGATATTTTCAATTTGTGTAAAATAAAAAACAGCACCAAAAAGACCGTGTTTTCAATTCTGGCAGATACAAATCCAGATGTCTACGTACGCCTAAATCAAATGTACGAATGGTCAAAAAAATTAGCACCGTATTCTTTCTTTACATGCGTATTGAATTCAGAAAATACGCGTGCAAAATTTATATCTGCATTGGGCAACCAGATAATCGACCCATTGGAAGAATTCTTAACAATATGTCTGTCGTATGAACGCACCCAGCCTGGAACATTATATCAATTTTTAAAGTGGTTCATCACGGGTGGCAGTGAAATAAAACGTGACATGGATGCATCCAATGGCGTTCGTGTTGTCACCGTGCACGGCAGCAAGGGGTTAGAGGCTCCCGTCGTATTCCTAATCGATACTGTACGGACACCAAAGACGGAAAATATATTGCCGATAAAATCAGCATCCACAACGCCTGTATGGTTATGGGCGCCACGCAGCGACAACAGTGTTTCGCGTGCCACGGCAACAGACGAATTGATGAAAATACGTACGGCCGAATATTATCGACTGCTATATGTCGCAATGACGCGCGCCCGCGACGAATTGTACATATACGGATTCACGCCACGCAAAAATGCAGCTGTTGAATCGTGGCACAGCCAGTTGTGGCGCGTATTTGCCGGCGAAACAGATGCAGAATACATCAGGATAACAAATGACGATATTAAATAAGATTTTGTCTGAACGCAGTCGCGTTGCACACGCAACAAATACAGGAACAAAAACGCACCGTTTGTTGCAACGCGTCATTATAACTGATGACGCCTGTATCGGCGATGCTGATTTGGTAAAAAGAATCAAAAGCGTACCCGAATTATGCAAATTCTTTGCACCAAATTCTAAGACAGAGGTTCCTGTCGCCGGCACACTGTCCGGTCGTTTTATTAGCCGTCGCATTGATCGCCTGATTATAGACACAGAAAAACAAACTATTTTAATTTTGGATTACAAAACAGACGTCGACAAACAATGTTTTTATAGCAAGTACCTGGGGCAAATGCGTGAATATGTTGCGTTGATGCGCGTATTGTATCCGACGTATATTATTCAATCATACATCCTGTGGACGCATGATTTTTCGCTGGAAAAATTACCCATATAAGATCATAATAACAGCATGTTAGTTGGATTAAACATTTCGAATATTGTATTGATTGAAAAGCTGAACCTGGAATTCGGTTGTGGCTTAAATGTCTTGACCGGCGAAACCGGCGCAGGTAAAAGTATTTTATTAGACGCACTGTCGTTGGCGTTGGGGGCACGTTCCGATGTTGGATTGGTGCGCCACGGATGTGATATGGCATCTGTTGTTGCAGAATTCGATTCTGTACCGTCATCGATTGCGACAATTTTGTCTGAATTTGATATTGATTGTGATGATGGTTTAATACTGCGTCGCACATTATCGGTTGATGGAAAAAGCAAGGCATGGGTAAACGATACACCCGTATCTATCAAGACGCTAAAATCAATTGGTGACGCACTGGTTGAAATACATGGTCAATTTGCGAACCATGCACTGTTAAACCAGGCCACGCACCGCCCAACACTGGACGCGTTTGCACAAAATAACATCCCAACATTTAAAAACTTATTGCACACAACCAAGGAATGTTATGATAAATTGCATGCGGCTGAAAAACGTTTGTCACAATTACAAGACATGTTAGAACGCAGCGCGTCTGAACGTGAATTTTTGGAACACAACGTTGCAGAATTGCAAAAACTAAATCCGCAACCAGGCGAAGAAGAGGAACTATCCACGCGACGCGCAAACATGATGAATGCAGAAAAAAATTCTGCCATTTTAAAAGAAGCCTTAGAGGCGTTGTCCCCACGTGGCAATTCATTGGATTCGCAATTGTTTGCGGTTGCGCATATTTTACAACGTATCAAGGGCGACGCGAATCCATACAGCGAACAAATCGACAAATTATATGATATCGCAGAATCCGTTGCACAAATCGCACAGTCGCTGGAACCAGAAGATTCCGATGTCGCAAACATGGACGAAATAGAAGAACGTCTGTTCGCAATCCGTGCTGCGGCGCGCAAACATCGTGTGTCGGCCGATGAACTGGTCCAGAAATTAGCTGAGATGACCGAACAACTAAATGCAATTGATAATTCTGATGCAGAACTGCAAAAATTAACAGATGATGTAAAACGTCATCGCACAGAATTCAACACCGCATCCAAGGCGTTGTCCGATGCGCGTCGTATGGCGTCAGAGATGTTACGCGCACAATTATTGTCAGAACTGCCTGATTTAAAATTAGGGTCTGCCGATTTTATGATTGAATGCAAATCGTGCAACGCCACATATTCTGGCACAGACGACGTCACATTTATGATAAAGACAAATCCCGGATCACCATTCGCGCCATTACATAAATCTGCGTCTGGTGGCGAATTAGCGCGATTAATGCTGGCAATGCGCGTCGTATTGTCGGGTGGCGAAGATACCATAACCTTTATTTTTGATGAGGTTGACACCGGTATCAGTGGCGCAACAGCGTCGGCGGTTGGCGCACGCCTAAATCGACTGGCAAGCGCGGGACAGGCATTGGTTATAACGCATTCTGCCCAGGTTGCAGGCTATGCCAATCGGCACTTTAAAATTGCAAAATCGGTCACAGACGACAAGACAACAACATCTGTTCGCGAAATATTGGCCGACGAACGCGTAAATGAAATTGCCCGCATAATCAGCGGTGCCGAAATTACACCAGAATCCATCACAATGGCAAAAACGCTTATAAAGGGATAAGAAAATGGAAAAATATTATGTTTCTGCTGTAGACAACCATGGTTTTTATGCTCAGTCTGTAACATTAAAAAACAAAGCGGGCAGACTTAAACAGGCTGTGGTATCGCATTCTATCCCAGACATCCCTGTTGGCACAAAGTTCAAGGTCTATGAGACAAAAGGCCCGTTTGCGATAACACAGGCATATTCATACAAAGTCAATAATATGCGATACGTTGAACTGCCGTGGCGTCCGACAACAAATCATGGCATTAAAAAGTTTTGGAATGATTTAAGTTATTTTGATCGTGTTCGTCTGCATGCCGATATCAAACAAGCGCTAACGCTGCGTGGCATCGTACCCGCATTAAACAAAAACACAAATTTGCGTTTATTTCTGATTAAAACACTTTAATACAAAAAAACGCCCGGACGGGCGTTTTTTATATTTTCATAACCCCATCAGCAAATTCGATTGTTTTTGGGGTTCCTGCGTCTGAACGACTGATTATCTTGCCGTCCGCATCACGCACAATTGCATATCCACGCGACAAAACGCTTTTATACGACAGCGATTGCAACATTTGTCCCAGATGATTAACCGCCTGATTTAACGAAGTCATACGATTGTGCAAAATATTTGGAAATGTGGCCAACGCGTCAATACGCTGATGCAAACTGTTCATCTTTGCGCTGATTATTATATTCATTGTACGTTCTGCGTCGTCCAATCTTTGTTGTTGTTCCATTAATACTTGTTTTGGACTTTTGATATTAATCGATTCAATGCGCTGTTTTGCATTCATCAGGCGTGTTGTAAAGTTGCCCGACAGGCGTACCCACATATTATCCAATTCTTGAAATAATGCGAGCTTTGTTGGCACGACAGCCTCTGCCGCGCCGGTTGGTGTTGGCGCACGATGATCGGCTGCAAAATCCACCAACATCCAGTCAGGTTCATGCCCGACGCCAGTTATAACAGGGATATGACTGTTTGCAACGGCGCGTACAACAACCTCTTCTGAAAACGGTAACAAATCTTCTAATGAGCCACCGCCACGCGCAACAATAATAACATCAACATTGTTCATACGATTAAAGTATTCAACGCCGTTTGCAACCTCAACCGCGGCGGTGGCGCCTTGTACGGTCGCTGGATACAACAATACACGCACGGGGAATCTTTCGCGCAGTCGATTTTGAATGTCTTGGAATGCGGCACCGGTTGGACTGGTAACAACGCCAATCGTTTGTGGTAATCGGGGCAGGGGCTTCTTTCTTGATGCGTCAAACAGTCCTTCGCGCGCCAGTTTTTGCTTTCGCTCTTCCAGCATTTTTAGAATCGCACCGGCGCCCGCCATTTCAATTTCACTGGCGATTATTTGATAATTGCTGCGTGCGGGATATGTTGTAAATCGACCGGTTATAATAACTTCCAGTCCGTCTTCCAGCTTAAAAGGTACGGGGGTCCCACGCCAAATAATAACGGAAATTGCCGCCCCAGAATCCTTTATTGTCATATACATGTGCCCCGATGTTGCACGTGTGATTTGTGACAATTCGCCACGAATTTTTATGCGCGGAAATGCTGTTTCAACAACGTTTTTCAGCAGTGCAGACGCATCAGATACACTGAATATCATGTCTGGCTTTACAAAAGGTTCTGGTTTTTGCATGTTTTTTATGATAAGATTTAATTGTTGTTATTGATGGAGTCATATTATGAGTAATCTGGATAAATTGCAACAACTAAATACCAACATACCACGCGAAACATTGGTTGTCGCGACAGATGGTTTGGTTATAAAACGTCCTGTGATTAAACGCAGTGGAATTGCGCCAAAATCCTGGTTGAACAAACAACGTCATGCCCAGGCAGTACAGGAATCTTTGCAGGAAAAGTCCGGCAAATATTATTTTATTCCAAAAATGTTAGAGATTTCAGACTCTCAGATGTTTGCAATTGAACAGCGTGTTCCTGGATTGCCGGTTACAGATACGTATTTTGAGACATTAGACGAAGCGGACAGGGCGATAATTTATCTGGGGTTTGCACATTTTTTAAATGACATTAATCAATCAAAGCCAGTATTAACACAACGCGACACGTTTGATAATCCAGAACAACCAGGGGATGTTGCATTCGCAAGAATTGTTAAACACTTGAAGAAAAATTTATCCAGCAAAGAAATTGACATACTAAACAAATCCAAAGAATGGTTTGACGCAAATTCCATCAACGATACAAGTGTTGTGTTTTGTCAGGGGGACATGAACCAGCACAACATATTCTATGATCAAAAAACAAAAACAGTATCGTTTATTGATTTTGCGGATGCGCGATATGAAAATGCGCGCGACATGTTTCATCGTGACATTGCGCGCCTGACATGGCTTGATATTGGTAAGTTAATCCAAATGTACAAGGGATTGGAACGCACACAACCCGTTGTGACAGAATCTGAACCAACTGTTGCGCACATGCGTAATGCGTTACAAAACATTAAATGGTGTGGTCAAGAAGTATTAACCGCAGATCAACGATTGTTCAAAGCGCGTTTGGCTATTTTAAAAGAAGAAATTAAAAAACTAGGCAATTTGCTTGCAACCGTAAAGGCAACAAATACCTTTAAAAATGCACTGAACGCACTTGACAACGGTGGCAAACAAAAATAAACCTACAACTCTGTCAATGGCCAACGTGGACGTGGTGCAACCGGTTCTGTAACAATATTGCCAATACGATAGTTTTCGATTCCGGCCCATGCAATCATTGCGCCGTTATCTGTACACAAATTCATTGGTGGCGCTGCGAATATCATCTTATTCTTATTGGCAAATGATTCCATTGCTGCACGAATTGCACTGTTCTTGGCGACACCACCGGCCACGACCAATGTTTTTGGATTGTATTCACGAACGCGCGAATCTTTTAAGGCGTTGCCCAATCGATTAATTATACAATCAACAACCGACGCCTGAAAAGACGCGCAAAAATTGTTTATATACTCATCAGAAACAGACATTGTTTCACGCGACAAAAACGTACGCGCTGCAGTTTTTATACCGCTGAATGAAAAATCACATCCTGGCTTGTCACATAATGGGCGTGGGAACGCGAATGCACGTGGGTCGCCAGACTGTGCACGCTTGTCCACAATGGGACCGCCCGGATATCCCAAGCCTAACATTTTCGCAACTTTGTCATATGCTTCGCCGGCGCTATCATCTAACGTCTGCCCAATCATTTCGTATTGTCCAACACCACGTACCAACAGTATCTGACAATGTCCCCCAGACGCCAGCATTAACAAATATGGAAATTCAACATTTACATCGCCATTTGATCCATCCGCCATTGTTGCGCACAAACGTGGCACCAATGCGTGACCTTCCAAATGATTTACTGCAATTAATGGCTTTGATGTTGATTGTGCAATACCGGTTGCCGCCATCCAACCAACCAAAACACCGCCAATCAGCCCAGGCCCCGCAGTCGCCGCAATAATATCAACGTCATCAATTGTTTTTTTTGCTTTTTCAAGCGTCTGCTTAACAACATCTTCAATTGCCAAAATGTGTGCGCGCGCCGCTAATTCTGGAACAACGCCACCATACTTTTGATGTTCTGGAATTTGTGAATAAATAATATGCGACAAAATATTCCTGTCAGAATCAACCAATGCAGCACTGGTTTCATCACACGACGATTCGATTCCCAAGCATAATACAGACTGATTGCTGTGCTGCTTGCTGTCTAAACCGCCCATATCAACACGAATAATCTTTTCTTCGGACATAATACTTATAAACTCTGTTTTAATTGATTGCCAGTATAACACAAAGAAGCCGCGTCACGCACCATCATCTTGCCAGACTCTGGCAAACTTGCCATCTTGTCGACACACGCAACCATTAATTCGACATCTTTATCTGCGCCGATCATAATTTGAATTGCAGAAATACGTCTGTCAATTGGTGCCGCACGCCAGTCTTTCAATGTGCTGGTTTCCAGCGTAGAACTACGTTGTGCAAAAAAGAACACAACGACCGCTAAAATCAGTACAGCAACCCCGATAAATATTTTAAAATATCTTTTTATAAAGTTCATCTCCTCCTCCCTTTAAATGCTTTACGTGTTATTTTGTGCATTGTTGGCATAATTTCGGCAGCCCGTGCCAACAACTGTTCTTCGGTTAGTTGCATCGGTTCTTTATACAATACAGGTTCATCGACATAAATCTTTGTTGGTCTGTCCGTGAACCACAAACCATTTTTCATCTGTATACATTCAATGTCGCGTGCAACAACACGATATATTGTCGTCCACAGCGCATTCCCATCCAAATGATTCATATGTGACCGTTCCAACACTTCCATGGCTTTACGCATTGTTGGGCAAATCCAGACTGGCACATCATTTGTTGTCCATGGCGCACCTGGTTTGTGAACACAGTTCGCATTCCCCAGCATATAACCTGTCATATTACGAAACTTCATCAGGCTACCTCTTATATTTACTTACACTTTACCAACCAGACGTCATAATCTGGATGTTGCAATGGATTTTGTCCTGGTTCGTTGCGCGACATCCAGCCACCAAATATTTGTCCGCTATCTTTTTCTGAGATTTCAATAAACGTCCAATAATCTTCTGCTTGGAATGGATCTGTTTGCTTGCATGTACGAATATTCATATACAGTTTTTCAAACTGCACCTCTTGATTCACAGGAATTGTAATTTCCTGAACCTTGCCGGCCGCCTTGTTCATAACGCGCAAGACCGCATTTTCACGTTCAACATAGGCATTTGCCAAACCTGGCAATACACCCAACGTCATCAAGACAAATAAAAACTTTTTCATAACGAATATATTATCGCGTGAGATATATAATGTCAAAAAAAAATCCGCCATTTGGCGGATTTATTATTTGTTTGCATTCTTTTCTGCAGATGTTGCAGCCAAGTCTTCGACGATACGCGCCTTTTTACCTGACAGACCACGCAGGAAGAATAATTTAGCACGACGAACCTTACCGATACGAACCTTTTCAATCTTTTCGATTGCAGGGCTGTACAGTGGGAACTTACGTTCAACACCAACACCATAAGATTCACGACGTACTGTGAAAGATGCATTATTCCCATTGCCGCCATCGCGTGCGATAACAACACCTTCGAAAACCTGGATACGGAATTTGTCACCGTCTTTAATTTTGACGTGAACTTTCAATGTATCCCCCGCCTTGAAGTTTGGGATTTTTTTGTCGCCTTTCAGTTTTTCAACTTGTGCGGCTTCGATTTTTTTAATAAT
>JAFTTY010000024.1 GCA_017466525.1 Alphaproteobacteria bacterium | reverse complement strand
TTCGCTGGATTTATTCTGGTGATTATTGAGCGGGAGCCACCCTCTGTTCCATCCCGAACCAGACAGGGAAACCCCGTATCGCCGATGGTACTTTGGCTTAAGCCACGGAAGAGTAGGTCGTCGCCAGAATAAATCCAGTTTGGATATAAAAACCGAATCCCTATTACACCCGCCCATCTGGGCGGTTTTTTGCTTGTCAATTGCTGTTGCTGTGCTATGCTTGGTGCATATAAAAATAAAAGGACAGATTTATGTTTGGGGATTTGATTACAGATCTGGTGAACAGCAGTCGTTTTCAGGCGACAAAAATATATCGTGATAAAAATGGCAGTGTTTTATTGGGGGTGGGAAATCAGTATTGTTATGTTTGTGTTATAAAGCAAACTGCCCCAGCACAACAATTGGTGCGTGAACGTGGTCGTCTGGATTATATTAGCGCTGTTGAATTTTTTGATAATGCATGTCGCTATGTTCGTGATGAAATTGAATGGCGCGAACCCGTTCGTAAATTTTCATGCAAATATAATCCCAAGGTGGCGCATGGCTGCACCGATAAAAATTGCCCTAAAAAATTGGGTGGCGCGGATTACAGGGAAATATTTGGTCTATCTTGCCCATTTCGTAAAACACGATAACTTAAAATAATAAAAACGTTATCTTGACAATTTAATAATTTGTATTATATAGTAGTGTGTAAATATTAAGCAACAAAGAGGTAGCGCTATGAAAAAAATACAAGAATATAATATTTCAGCATCTTATTTGGTCCCAGCATACAATTTGCCAAAGGGCGTAAAAACTCATTATCTGACAACTGTACGTGGTCAGCATAACAATGGCATGATTTCCATTGATGTATGGTTGGTTAATGCAATCCCTGGTCAGGAAGAAAAGAGCATAACAAATGCCTTGGCCCAAGAATTTGAAGAAGCAAAAAAGCAATTGCAAGAATCAAAGTCACAAGACAAAGAGAATGGTGTAGAATGTTCGCCAAAGACTGCAAAAGTAGACAATGCGGTCAAGGTCTTTGGTAAATTGGTTTCTGAGAATGCACAGCCCGTATATCATAAGAAACCAGATGCAGAATTTTTAAATATCGCACGTCAAAATTTAATGTATGGCGCCTTGAAACAGTATACACCAAATATGGATGCAGCTGTTTATTTAGCAGGATTGTCACATTATAACGAACGTTAATAAAGAACCCCACCGCCCAATGGGCGGTTTTTATTTGCGTATCATATTGCACGCACATGCAATTGAATACAGTTTTGACGTATCGTCATCAGAACGCGAATTTATAATAATTGGTGCACGCGCGCCCATTATTACACCACCAAATATCCAATCCCCAAATTTAACCATTGCCTTTACGGTATTGTTGCCTGCCTCTATATTATCAAACAGCAATATATCCGCATCGCCGGCAATGGGGCCTGTAATCCCCTTGGTCATGGCGGCGGTTTTTGATACCGCAATATCAAACCCAACCGGACCAGATACAATACAATTTTTAATTTCACCGCGTTCATTCATTTGACGCAGATTATCTGCATCAACGGTTGCCTGCATCGCAGGGTTTAATGTTTCAACTGCGCATAATGGCGCAACGCGTGGCATATCAACGCCCATATGACGCGCCAGTATAACAGCATTGTTTATCAGGTTAACCTTGGTGTTCAGGTCAGGATACATAACCATTGCCATATCAGTTAAGAATAATTGTCTGTCATGTGATGGCGAATATAAAACTGCAACATGTGACAGTATGCCATCACCGCGAATGCCGGTTTCACGATTTAGTACTGCGCGCAGAATGTCGGCAGTGTGTGTTAAACCCTTCATTAAAATATTGGCTTTGTCATCGCGAACCAATGCCACCGCAGTTGTAATTGCGTCCGCTTTGTCCGCACAGTCGATAATTTGAAAGTCATCAATGTTCAGGTTATTTGTTTGTGCGACATTTTTTATTTCTGATTCATTGCCGCATAAGATTGCATTTGCAAACCCCAGATCATGTGCCTGAACAACAGAACGCAATGCGTTTGCATCGGTCGCCACCGCCACGGCGATTGTGCACGGTGTGTTCGGGCGCATTGCCATCAGTCGTGATTCAAATTTATTATTCATGATAAGTCTTCCCTTTCGACGGACAGGTTAGAATATTTTATTGATACGTCGCAACACAAAAATCCATTCCTATGGCACAAGTGGTGTACGCGTGTTAATCTGCGGTTATGTTACAAAAACGAAAGATGTTTTCGCCCGCGTCATACATTGTGTTGGGAATGCACGATGCATTGGTGTCATTGACTGGATTAATCGCGGGGTTAACATTTGCGGGTTTCAATAGAAAACTAATAATCCTGTCCGCAATAATTGCATCTGTATCCGCAGGATTGTCAATGTCGGCATCGTGTTATTTGGCAGAAAAGACCGCAAATAATCCGTACGCCTTTCGTGCCGGGATTTTTACAGGTTGTGCCTATCTGGGAACATGTATTGGTCTGCTGATACCTTTTTTTATCATTGATGATACAAAAGTTGCGATGAACATGTCGTTTTGTATAGTGGTTGTGATGATATTTGGTTGTAATTATTGTATTCATCGTGCGACTGGACGTGCATTTTTGCGACATGCGATAGAAATGTTGTTAATTTGTTCTGCGGTATCATTTGTTTCTTTCTTTATCGCAGATTTTGCCAATCGTGTATTTGGTATCTAAACTTTATTTATGGTTTTTTGTGTGATATAATTGTCTACAAGAGAGGATTTGTACCATGGAAGAATTAAGTACACGTGCCAGCAAGAATTTTGATAAATATTTAAAAGCGTTCCAAAACAATGGCGAACGAAATTTGTTGCCGATTGGGCGTTTGTCTGAATCCGAATGGAAACAATTAAGTGTTTTGTCACGCTTGAAATACGGTGTTGGTTTAGAACCTGTATTATACAGGGGGATTCGATACATGGGATTTGTGAACCGCAGTAGAGATGGCGTTGATATCTTGCGTGAATATACTGGACGAAATTGGGAATATAAAGAGAAGTCTGGCCTGGGATATTCGCATTATAGAATTCCGCTGTTTCATATGGATTATGACGATATATTGAAAATAAAATCTGACTTGGACAGGTTGAATTTTGAACCCAATATCGAAACGACGAACAAGGGCGTCTTTTTGGTTGTTCGTGCGGAAAATATGCGTGTACATGAAAATGATAAAGAAAAAGATAACGATTTTATTGTTGCAGAATTAGCCGATCCAAATGATGTTGAACCGGTTGCGTATGGTTATGCGCCTGCCGTTGATGCTATGCAAAATGAAAATGTCGCCCCAGGCAAGGATAAAGACACAACAAACATCGGACATAATCTGCGTCGCTATACAGGATATGATTGGGAACACAAAACAGAATCTGGTTTGGGGTATGAACATTATCGATTGCCTATCAAGGACATGTCGTCTGGTGAAATTCAACGTATTATGTTAGAGCTGGAAAAACGTGCGATTTATCCAAAGCGCGAAGTTTTAAACAAAGGTGTTTTTTTGATTTTTAATACGGATGCTGTTCGTAATCGCGCCCCAGAAAAATACCATGGCGGTAAAAATATGTTGGCAAATATTTATAATGCCAATGTTGCAAAAAAGATATCGCCAGACCAACAGCAGGAATTAAACCGTATTTTGAATACCCCGTTGCCAGATGGTGATGCTGATATACACAGCCCTGTCATTGTTGCGCACACACGGCGTATTGTGAATGCGTATGCCCAGGCAGGTGTGCTGGATTTAGATGGTATTCATAAAATGGCGTATGATATGCGTAATTCTGCAATGTTGGAATTGTCGCGTGTTCCAGAAATTGTTGATGGCATAAAAAATTGGAATGCGCCATTTATGACCAAAGAAAAGAGACGTAAAATAATAACACAAATTAACTATATCTTGGGTGGTCTGAATCGTAATCACGAAGGCAATACGATTTTGTTGATGGGTGACAACTATTATGCTGGTGGCGGTTTTAATGGTTCGGGCAGCAATGTGTTTTCATATTCAACGCGCCATTTGTCTGATTTTGATTATGTTTTTGGCAAGATTGTACATGAAAACATTCATGGCTATCAAAAATATAATCGTACCAGTTTTTCAAAAGATGCGAACAACTATATCTCTTCTATTAAGAACAGTTCGCATCAACACTATGTAAATAATATAGAAGAAGCAGAAACGCGTTATGTCCAAGATTTAATATCAAAAGATTTTAAAAAGGATTTTATGGCCTATGTTGCGAAACACGAATATATGCGTTCGGGTGGATTTAACCGTTAATAAAACCCGCCATTTGGCGGGTTGATTTTTTTATTTCGCTTCTGCGTTTGTGCTTTCGACTAATTTCTTTGCTATTTCTAATTTTGCAGCATTAATTTTTTCGGTCGTCTGTTGTTTGATTTCGTCGCTGGTTGCAGTTGCTTCTGTTTTTACTGCATCCTTTGCCGCCGCAGATGTTGTTTTGATTTTTTCTGTCAGGCTTGTGATTTCTGGGCTGTTTTCTGCAACTGCTTTTTTGACGTAATCAACACATGTTTGTGAAACAGTTTTTACATTTTCTGTTACACATTCCAACAGTGTTTTTTGACCCAAGATTATTTCTGGACAAACGGCCGTCACTTTATTTATATCGCATGCTTCGCCCAATGTTGCAGGTTCTGCTTCTTTTTTGCCGAATAAATCAGAAAACCAGCCTGCATTTGCAGATGATACAGACATAATTGCAACCAATCCAAACAATAAAGCTTTTTTCATATTTTCTCCTTTTTTTGTATGAATAAAATCATAGGCGTTGAAAGGCAATTCGTCAAATTAAAAAATCATGAAATTTGCTGGATTTTTTTCTTGCAATTATGTAATCCATGCCCCACAATCTTGGGGCATTAAATTCTAAAAGGAGAACTAATGAGCAACAAATGGGTATATACTTTCGGTAATGGCCAGGCCGAAGGTCAGGCAGATATGAGAAATCTGCTGGGTGGCAAAGGTGCAAATTTGGCTGAAATGAACTTGGTTGGTTTGCCTGTTCCTGCGGGTTTTACGGTAACAACAGATGTTTGTACATATTATTA
>JAFTTY010000023.1 GCA_017466525.1 Alphaproteobacteria bacterium | reverse complement strand
CGAATTCGCTGATGCCGTTGTATACGGAATATGTTGCGTTGGCGAATGATTTAAAGGTTCGAAAGGCCGCGTTGGGAATGCAACCTGGGATAGAGAGTGAGGCGATATTAGAAGGTGCGACGTCTGGCTTATATGACGATGTTGCGTTGGGCAAGACGGGCGGTGCGTATGCGTCACTGGCACGTGCGTTAAGTGACCCGAACAGTGAAGATGCGAAAAAGTGGGCGGCCCAGAAAGAGGAAGCCGCCAAGGATAAAAAGACAGGTACGACATTGGCGGCCGTTGGCGCGATTGGCAGTGCGGTTGCCAATATCGCGATAAATAAAAACGCACCTAAGGAAGGCAGTGACGAAATCGAAGCAAAGTATGATAAGAAACGTGTATCGGCAGATACGTTGGAAAAGGGCGATATAGACGTTACAGATGGTTCCAATGACGACAATAAAGGAACAGTTGGGGGGACAGTGCCGCAAAGTGATAAAATAGCCGATAAAGAATGCAGTCCGGCGTGTAATGCAGATACGCAAAATTGTGTCGACGGGGTATGTGTTGAAAAGGTAAAAAAGTGTGCCAGCAATCAGGATTTGGTTGATGGTGAATGTAAGCCAAAGTGTGGCACCGATGAAACGCGTGATGATAGTGGCGAATGTGTAAAAAAAATAACCGAGAAAAAGCAGAGATCTGCCACGTGTCCATCGGGGCAGATTTTTGTCCCAGATGGTTCGGGGTGCGATACGCGTGAAAATATCTTAGCACGTGATAAGACAGAATGGTATCCTCATAGTGGAGCGGGAATGAAATATTATGGTGATGATTTTTATCAGTCTGGCAGTGATCAAAAATACTATGATTATTTGTTGGAAGTGAATGAAGCTTGTGTGAAAGCAGGTGGAACCCTTAATAGAAAAATGAAAATTTTAGAAGACTATAAAAATATAAAGGGTGGTTATAGTACATATCTTTTTACGTCATGTGATTTTAAAGATGGTGATAAAAGTAATAAATCAATGCGGTGTAAAAATACTTTTGGTAAGTATAACTTTACACAGAGCTGTCCAGAAAATGGATTGTATAGGTGTTGCGAAATATTGGCACCAAAAAAATAAAAGGTTGAATTTTTTAATTTGCATACACCTGGGGGCCGCATGGCATACAAAAAACAACAAAAATGTGAAACGTTTTTGTTTTGGTTTATTCAATACTTTAATTTCCGCCAATGCGTAAAATCATTTGATTTAATACCCAAACGCGTACCGCAGATGACAGATTTGTGTCCGGGGTGCGCGTTGCGTCAATTTCATTAATAATCTGGGCAATTGGTTTGCCGGCACGTGTTGCCAAGGCATGCAGCGCATCAATAAATTCTGGTTCCAGGGTAATGCTGGTCTGATGACCTGATAAAGATACAGATATTTTTTTCATTTTAAATTTTCCCGGCGATTAAACAGTCCATTAATGCGCGATAAGGGTCTTCATATTTGCGCAGTGGTTTTAATGTTAAATTGTCTAACATATATGCATTGCCAAATGCGTCAAATGAAAACCAAAATAAATCGTTGCGACCGAATACGGTCATGCCAACAGTTTTACGTAGGGATGATATGTCATCGTTAACCTGAACAATGCTGGGGACAGGATAGCGCGATGGGCGTGGAACCTCAATCGGGCCAAAGATATAGCCAGAGCCCAGATTTATGCATCCAGTGCGCGAATACAGTTCTGTTAAAAATTGCGGAAACATTGCAAAGCGACGCTGTTGTAATGTGGCGTTGGTTAATTGTATTTGCGTAGATGATATTGGCGACGTCATTATCGCACCGCGTGATTTTATCCCAGATAAAAATTCATCACATGTCATTTTTTATCCCCTTGGTTACATATCACGATCACTGGCGATTTGTGCCGCAATTGTTTCGGTTAATCGGTCTTCGGTGCCATTGCCACCGTCGCCACCACCAAATGTGTGGGCCGGATGGTATATCTTTTTTTCTGGGTTAGGTAACCATACAGTTTTGGCATCAGATTGTGTGATTATAAATTTATCCATGTTTTGCGAGTGTGGAAATGTCCAGCACATAAACATGTTATCAATTTCAAGTTTGCCACCCCATACCAGTGGTACCCGTAAACGAAACGACAGGTTTGACGGAACAGAATTGCCCATAATCAGATTCATAAATTCGTCTTGTGACAGGTTCATAAATGCCAATGTTTCCGCAGAATCAACCAAGGATGTCATAAATTCGCGACATAGTGTTTTATATCGTGTAAACCAATCAGGGGAAACAAGTGCGGGTTTGATGTCAAACTGCATCAAAGGCATGTCGGGCATGCCGAGTTCTGCGATAAGTTTTTCTGCCGTGCCAGCGGATAGTTGCATTACAGTTTTCCTATGTAGTCAATCACTGTAGAGATGTAGTCAGAAAATGCTTCGAAATTTTCAGCGTCTTCATCGCGTACAGGTGGGTTCTTGTGTTCTTCCATATAGTTGCGCAATGCGTCCGTGCTGTCAAATGTTAATATTTTTGGCGATGCTGGATTGTCTGCGTCGGCCGCAGACACGATAAAGCCGTTTAGGCCAATTTCAACTTCGTCCAGTGTGTCTAAGAATATTTGGTTTATTGTGTCTAGTATGTCTGCCATTGTTTTTGTTTCAATTCCGATGGCGCCAATCCAAATACTTTCATTTGAACCAATGGCAAATAATGATGTTTGCAGGCCCGCGATGCGTGGGGCGTCTTTTAAAGTATAGCCTGTGCTTTCAAATATTTCACGCAGTTCAGGTGATTCCTGGATTTGTTCGGCATCTATGGCCGATGTCTGGGGTGCAGCGATCGCAGTTGTTGGTGCCGTTGGTGCGGTAAATGGTACGTTTGGCTGTGATATTGTGTTAGAAGTGGGAATGTTTAGACGGGGTGGACGTGCCAAACCGTTCGTTTGTATGTCAGGGGTGCTGACAGGTGTTGTTTGTGCCGGTGTTAGTTCGGCGGGTGTGTTTTGTTGTGTTGTGGCGGGCGCCTGTGTGACATTTTTTGCCGGTGGTACAGAACGGTTGTTTCGGGCAGGGCGCGACATAACGGTTGGTTGTTTCCTTATTTTGATAAATGGCAAATTTAATCGCTTTAACCGTGGTTTGATGATTGTGTACAGACCAAATATGGTAATCGATACCGCAATAATTAATGAAATATAAAATGTTGGTTTGACGGCGGTTTGTGTGGCCTGCATCTGACCCAGGTAACGCCAATGTGTGCCAGAGAATATGTTAAAGCCGTACATGGTTTTAAACCAAAAGCATGACCCCAGCATACATGCCAGCAGCCACAGTGTGCCAAGTAAAAAATTGTCTAGTTTCTCTCTCATTATGATTTTTATTGTATCATATTTATGATAAAGTAGAAAGTGGAATGATGGAAAGAATTGCTATTTTTGACGAACTAAAAGATGTGGCTGGTTTTTGGTGTCCCAGCGGCGCAGATGCAGGGGATTTAGCGCGTGTTGTTGAATTCGTCACGGAAAAAAAATTAAATGTGATTTCTGTTGTACCCGATTCGGTTCCGACAATTTGGCCGTGGTTGGAAGATAGATTTGTAAAAATTATGACACGTTTTTATTTGCCTGATAAAAAAGTGACAGAAACGCAAATTTCAGATATTACGATTCGTATTAATAATGTCTTTAAACAGGGGGCGCATGGGGCGCAGATTTTCATGCCGTATGATGCGCTGGCCGATTTAGTAGAACAGACACATATAATTCGTGATGATTTGTTCTTTGATAAGGAACTTTCAATTGGAATTGATATTGGTGACGTTGATGTGTTTGAGTGGGAAAAACTGTTTGAAGATTTGCGAAAAATAAATGCGTCATCTGTGTTGTTTGTCTTTACAAAAGATACGGGAAAAAAGTCTGATTTTGTTGGGCGTATTTATGCGATGCTGAATGCGTGGTCTGATGACAATAAATTTGATTTACATTTTGCGTTTGGGCCGAATTTCATGCGTATAGAGCAGGCATGGCGACTGGTTGAATGTATGAAACCGGTGTTGATTCCGCGGGTGAAATTTTTTGTAAGTGCCTAGCGTCGCAGAATTAAATATTTCGGGTTTTCTGTACCGGCTTTGTTTTTGTGTTGATATCGCGTTTGTATGATTTCGATATCTGCAATTGTGGCCGTCAGGTCAGTGTTCTTTATCTGGTCCAGAATCCAATCAAAATATTCCCAGTGGTCGGTGCCAATAATAATTTCGCCATCGGTGGCCAGGTATCTTGATAATGTGTTTAGAAATTCGGCAGATAGCAGGCGACGTTTTTCATGTCTTGCCTTGGGCCAGGGGTCGGGGTGCAGTACCCAAATCTGATTGAATTTCGAATCGGTTGTACGCAGAAAATCACGTACGTCGTCTGCCCAAATACGAATGTTTTTGTATTCATCCAATACCCGATTCGTTTTTTCATCTGTTATTGCGGACAACAAAGATGCCACGCCATTCATAAATGGTTCGGCACCAATAATGGTTGATTTTGGGTTGCTTTTAGCCAGAAAACGTACATGTTC
The DNA here is from genome assembly GCA_017466525.1 of Alphaproteobacteria bacterium. Taxonomy (GTDB): domain Bacteria; phylum Pseudomonadota; class Alphaproteobacteria; order Rs-D84; family Rs-D84; genus Enterousia. The sequence goes on along the minus strand of JAFTTY010000023.1, from coordinate 10,408 downwards.
GCCCGCGCCAAAGCCAATTTCCAGTATGTCGCCGTGCGTGGGTTGCAATGTTGGCAACAGATTGTCAATTAATGCAGATTGACGCGCGGATAATTTTTTGCCGTGACGGCGACCAAATGTTCTTATTTCTTGTTTTTCCATAGTTTTAGTATAGAATTGACTTTGTTAAAACACAAGGAATATATAGATATGATTGAATTTCCAAAACGAATCGATTGTGGTGATTTTGAACTGGTTAAACCGGTGGCCAGTTTTCAGTTAACGACAGAGTTGTTTAATATGGTCGATAAAAACCGTGTTTGTTTAGAGCCTTGGTTGGGCTGGGTCGATTATGTAAAATGTCCAGAAGATGAGTTTCGTGTTGTGCAATCTGTGGCGCAAAGTGATACTGGGAAATACTTTATTTTTGTGAAGAAACGCATTCACGGTATGGTTGGGTTCGTGCAAGAACATAAATCAAAGCAAACAGTTGAAATTGGGTATTGGTTGGATAATGCGATGAATGGTCGCGGTATTATGACGCGTGCGGTTGAAAAATTGACTGGTTTAGCATTTGATGTTTGGGGCGCGAATCGTGTCGAAATTCAAGCGGCGGTGGATAATAAAAAGTCACGCGCAATTCCGGAAAGACTGGGGTTTAATCAGGACGGGATTTTGCGTCAACGTGAAATTGTACGACCGGGTGTTGTTCAAGATATTGTAATGTATTCAAAATTAAAATCAGAATGGGAAAAAGGAAAACAAAAATGAGAACGGGTTTATCAAAAGATTTAATTGCACGTGTGTTGGGCGGTGCGCCAAAGTATACAATCGCAGAATTGGAAGAAAAATTCCCGGCACGTAATCTGGCAGAGGGTGCAATGGTGACACGTGTTGCCCCCAGTCCCACTGGTTTTATGCATTTGGGTACACTGTACCAAATGATGATTGCAAAAAAATTAGCGCAGCAATCAGATGGGGTCTTTATGTTGCGTATTGAAGATACAGATACAAAACGTGAAGTGCAGGGTGCAGTTGATGTTATCTTAAAATGTGCGGATGCGTTCGGTTTACAACCAGACGAAGGTCCAACATATGGTGGAAATTATGGTTCGTACTATCAATCAGAACGCAAGGATGTTTACCATAGTGTCGTTGCAGAATTGTTGGAACGGGGGTTGGCGTATCCGTGCTTTCTAAGTGCAGAAGAAATGGATGAAATACGTGAAAAACAAAAGGCTGCAGGTTGGGCAACGGGTATTTATGGTGAATGGGCACGGGATCGTGATTTGACCGAAGAAGAAAGTGTTGCGCGGTTAGATAGTGGTATGGTTCCGTCGATTCGTTTGTATTCAATGGGAAATAAAGATAATAAGGTTTTCTATAACGACAAAGTGCGCGGTCGTTTGGCATTGCCAGAAAATGAAGAAGATATTGTTTTGATTAAATCAAACGATGGTTTGCCAACGTATCATTTTGCGCATTTGTGTGATGACCACTTTATGCGGACGACATTGGTTCAGCGCGGTGAAGAATGGTTGTCTTCGTTAAATCTGCATTTGCAATTGTTCCGTATGATGGGATGGCAAAATCCAGAATATGTTCATGTTGCAACAATTAATAAGTTAGATGAACAAACAGGGAATTCACGTAAACTGTCAAAACGTACGGATCCTGAGGCAAATACAATGCATTATTTAACCGCAGGTTGGCCGATAGAGGCGGTGTTAAATTATCTGTACAATATTGTGGCGTCTGGGTTCGAAGAAGAAAAAAATAAAAAGCCAGATACAACAATTTGGAACTATCCATTACGGGTGAAAAAAATCCCGACCAGCAGTGCGTTGTTTAATACAGATAAACTGGAATGGTGGGCCAAGGAATTTATCGGGTCACTGCCTGTGCCAGAATTAGTTAATCGTGTCGTTACATGGGCAAATGAATATGGTACAGATACGAATCGGATGCAGGTCGCAGATGTAGATTACCTGACAGCTGTTTTGGGGATTGAACGTGATAATCCAAAGCGTGTGCGCAAGGACTTTATCACCTGGTCACAGACGTTGGAAAATGTTGCATTTTTCTGGGATGAATTGTTTGTTCCAAATTCTGAATATGAATTTAATAGGGACGCGTTGCGCGCGTTCTTGGAAACATATAACGCGGCGGATGATAAGGACACCTGGTGGGCAAAAATTGTTGTGGTTGCCGAATCGTTGGGTATTAAAAATGGTGATGTGGCAATGAACCTGCGTGTGGCGTTATCGGGGCGCACAAATACACCAGACCTGTATTCAATTATGTCGGTTATGGGCGGTGAACGTGTGATTAAACGAATCGAAAAGGCAATAAAATGACAAAGGAAAAAAGGGCACGTATTCGTGCAGTAAAGAAAGATGAACATGGGTCAAGACTGTTAAAAGTTTTGCGGGCGACGGGGCTGTTTCGCTGGGAAAAACCCAGTACAAAGTCCGAGGAAGTTGTAAATATTTTAACGCACGGTATTGGTATTGGATTGGCCATTGCGGCATTAACGCTGTTGGTCGTGTTTGCAGGACTAAAAGGCGACCCATGGGCGGTCGTGTCGTGTGCGATTTTTGGTGTGACAATGATTACGCTTTATTTCGGGTCAACAATGTGTCATGCAACAATTGGTAAAAAGTCTGAGTGTTTTTTTGAAGTATGGGACAGTGTTGCAATCTATGCATTGATTGCGGGGACGTATACGCCGTTTTTGTTGGTGAATTTGCGCGGATTGATTGGTTGGACGGTGTTTGGAATACTGTGGGCAATTGTATTGTTTGGGTCGTATATGAAGATTAAAAATCCACGGCAACAGCCAAAATGGATGGTTGGGTTATATGTTGCAATGGGGTGGACGTTGTTGTTCATATTGCCAGCGATGATTCGTAATATCCCAGAACGTGGTCTGTGGTTCATTTTGGCAGGCGGCCTGGCGTATACGATTGGTGTGATATTCTATCTGTGGCGTCGTATGAAGTTTTCACATGCGGTGTGGCACCTGTTTGTAATTGGGGGCAGTGTTTGCTTTTTCTTTGCTGTCTTGTTCGGGTGCATTTTGGATTTGTGAGGTTGCGTTATGCCGTATGAATATCAGAAAAATGCCAAGGTGGACAAAGGTCAAATTATACAAAACCAGTTCAGGGAAATTAAATTAGAATTTCCATATACGTGTGATGGGTGTGGTGAAAGATGCCTGTTGTCGGCAAATTTGCGGACTGTGCCAAGTGAATCACGATTTGTCGGTGATATAAAAAGTATGTTTTTTAAGGTTGTGCCTGAAATGCGCGCGGGGGACAAGAAGTTGTTTGAATTCCCTGTAAACCGACCGAATGTATATTATCCTCGCGGGTGTAATTTGTCGGTTTATCAGATTTGTGGTGATACCATGTTATGTTTGGATGATATGTGTGATTGGTATAAAAGTGCGCTGGTATATTGTCAGAAAACATGTCGGTACAGCAGGTTGCGGTAATCCAGTAAATAGAAATAAAATTATAAATCTTGATTTTGTCAATTAATGGGCGTATGATATAAATCATGAAAATGTTTAAAAGTTTCTTTACTACAACAACTACAACCCCTTTGGGGGTGTAATTTCTATTGCGATAAATCGCACAAGTTTCTATAATCAACCTGTTAAAAAAATAAATAAAAAGTAAAGGTATTTTATTATGTCTTATGATATTGAAATAATTCGTCATTCGTTGGCGCACGTTATGGCGGCGGCGGTAAAAAAACTGCACCCTGATGTTAAATTTGCGGGTGGTCCAGCAATTGAAAACGGGTTCTATTATGACTTTGATACAGAATATCGTTTTTCCGAAGATGATTTTGCAAAAATCGAAAAGGAAATGCGCGATTTGATTAAATCTAATGGGCGCTTTGAACAACGTAATGTTTCATTGGACGAAGCCAAAGAAATTTTTGCAGACCAACCATACAAAATGGAATGGTTAAATGAATATGATGCCGCAGGCGAAGCATTATCTATCTATACTTTCCGTGATTTTACGGATTTGTGCCGTGGACCACATGTTGAAAGTTCCAAAGACTTGCCACGTGACGCGTTTAAAATTCGCAGTGTTGCCGGGGCATATTGGAAGGGCGATTCGAAAAATAAAATGTTGCAACGTATCTATGTTGACGCATTTGCCAGCAAAGAAGAATTGGAATCTTTCTTGAAAATGCAGGAAGAGGCCGCCGCGCGTGATAATCGTAAACTGGGCAAGGATATGGATCTGTTCCACTTTGAACCAGAATATGCGCCGGGTTCTGTGTTCTGGCATGACAAAGGATTTAGGGTATATCGTAAATTGATTGACTTTATCCGTGAACGTCAAAACAGGGAAGGGTATTTAGAAATATCAACGCCAACCGTTATGGAACGCGCATTGTGGGAACGTAGTGGGCACTGGGCAAAATACGCATCACATAATTATGCGGGAAAAACACAAGACGGTAAAGATTTCTGCGTAAAGCCAATGTCATGCCCAGGTGGTATGTTGGTGTTTGGGCACGGTATTACGTCATATAAAGATTTGCCAATGTATCTGGCAGAATTTGGCAAGGTTCATCGTTATGAATCATCTGGTTCGTTGGCGGGTTTAATGCGTGTTCGTGAATTAACACAAGATGATGCGCATATTTTCTGTACAGAAGAACAGATGGAAGAAGAAGTTGCCAAGGCATTAAATCTGATTAAAAGTGTTTACAGTGCGCTGGGGTTTGATGAATTGCATATGACGTTGGAAACAAGACCAGATTCTGAATTCCGTATCGGTTCTGATGAAGTTTGGGATTTTGCAGAAAGTACATTACATAATGCGTTGAAAGCTGTAAATGCAAACTATACCGTTGCCGAAGGCGAAGGCGCATTCTATGGCCCAAAAATTGGTATTTCAATGCGTGACGCAATTGGGCGCGTGTGGGTATGTGGTACGGTTCAATTGGATATGAATTTGCCAGAACGATTCGATTTGTCTTATATTGGCGAAGATGGTGAAAAGCATCGTCCAATTATGTTGCATCGTGCAATATTGGGGTCAATTGAACGCTTTATGGGAATATTATTGGAATCAACAGGTGGGCATTTGCCATTGTGGTTGTCGCCAGAACCAGTTGTCGTCACACCAATTTCAGAAAAACATGCAGATTATGCAAATGAAGTTGTGTCTGCATTGCGTGCGGCCGGTGTAAATACACGTGCAGATTTGCGTGATGAAAAGGTAAACTATAAAATCCGTGAACTGTCGTTGGCAAAAACACCAATCATTGCCGTTGTTGGTGAAAAAGAAGCGGCTGAAAAAATGGTGACGTTGCGTCGTTTGGGTGAACAGAAGCAGGAAACAATGCCGTTGGCAGAATTTGTTCAAATGATGCAAGATGCAATCAAAATGCCAATGTAAAATTTATGGGGCGTTCCGGCGCCCCATATTATAAAAGAAAGGAGAATGTATGAAAAAAGTTTTGTGTTTGTGTGCGCTGATCTTGACGCCGATGATTGTTTCGGGCTGTGTCAAAAGGTGTGAGGTTGAACCAATTGTCGAAGAAAATCACAAATTAATTGTGCCACCAAACTTTGGAAATATGCCAAAATAATTTTTGCTAATTATTTGGTGGTTCGCGTTTTTTGTGATATAATGTTCACAACGAATATAGGGAGAGTTTGTCATGAACGATGATAACAGCTTAGATTTATTAGATTTAGATGATAACGGTTCAATGGATACATTGCCAGATGCGTCGCCATTTGCAAATCCACGTCCGAAAAAGCCGTGGTTGTTGCTGTCAATTGGTTTGATTGTTATCGTTTTGGCAACATATATTATTGTTCGCGCAATTGGTGATGATTCGTCTTCTTCGATAGAGGTGGATTTAGACGCGCCGGCTGTTGTTGTTGAAGGGGCGGGTGAGGCAGTTGATATGAATGTTATGCCACCGGCAGAACCAGTTAAGGCGGTTCCAGAACAGGTCGAGGTAAAACCACAGCCTGTACCTGCGGCGCCGGCAAAACCTGTTGCACAACCAAAACCGGTTGAAGCAACCGCAGGTGTGCCAGTACGTGTGGTCGAAGAAAGAAAAGAAGTGACATTTAATCCGGCCAAGGCAGCAACAACGCCAAAACCTGTTGCACAACCAAAGGCGGTGCCTGCGCAGCCAAAGACATCGGCGGCAAAGCCAAAGGCGGTGTCAACGGCAAAACCAGCAGTTAAAACACCAGTTGCACAGCCTGTTGCGGGTTCTTGGTATGTTCAATTTGCGTCATATTCAACGCGTGCATTGGCAGAAAGTGGGCAACGTCAATTGCGTAATGCACATCCAAGTTTGTTCGATGGTAAACAGTTTACAATCTTGGGCGCACAGTTGAAGGATGGTACGACCAAGTATAGATTGCGTATCGCCTTTAAAACAGCGGCAGACGCAAATGGTTTTTGCCGTAATGCAAAATCAGATGGTTTAGATTGTTATGTGACAAAATAACAAAAGGATTATGAAATGTTTGGACGTTTGGGTTGGTTAGAAATCTTAGTTATCGTTGTTCTGTTGGTGATTTTGTTTGGGCATAACAAGATTCCTGGAATGATGAAAAATTTGGCAGATGGTTTGAATGTCTTTAAAAAGGAGATAAAAAACGGAAAGCCAAGTTCCAAAGAAACGCCAAAAGAAAAAGCGGTGAAAAAAACACCCGTAAAAAAGACGGTTAAAAAGAAATAAAAAAAATCCCGGTTTTTACCGGGAATTTTTTTATTATCTTTGATTTTGTTTGCGTTTTTCTTCGGCAAAGGCGACTGCCCCAGCGGCCCCGGCCATTGCGCCCAAGGCAATTACACCGTATGTTGCATATGGTGATGCCATGTAACGTTCTTTGGTTGTTTCTGTGTTATAACCATTGACGACAGGTGTTGCATGATAGTATTTGTGCTCTCCTGGCGTATTAAATGAATAGGCAGTTTCAAATCTGTTTTTCAATGAATAATCATTGCCTAAATTGACATCGCCGAATGTTGGTGCGATATGCGCCAACAGCCCCAGTGTAGGTACCGCAACTGCAACTACAAATGCGCCCTTGACGGCGCCTGTTACACCGTTCTTAATCATTGTTGCACCACGATTAAACTTTTCTTTCATTGTCATTCTTAGACTCCTTTGGTTTCTACAACTCACACTAGTGTATGTAGTACAAAAAAAGTGAATGTCAAGTATGGAAGAGCAAAGAGTTTCGGAAAATAAAAAATCCCCAAATGGGGATTTTTTTATGGTTTACGGTGTTCGTATTCTTCTTGTTCTTCGACCGTCATTGTTGCCAAGGGGCGTGCCAACATACGTGGTATGCCAATTTCTTCGCCGGAAACAACGCTGTACCCATAGGTGCCGTTTTCGATTCTGTCCAGGGCGGCGTTAATCTTTTTTAATAAATTGTTGTTGCGTTCAGATATGCGCAAATCAAATGTAATATCTTGATTAAATGTTGCATTGTCCGATTCGTCGCCAACGCCAACTGCCTCTGTCTTTTCGGCCAGACGTACCGAATTTAGTACGGAATTGCTGTCGCTAAGCAGTTCTTCTTTTTGGGCAGTTAATATTTTATAGAAATACGCCAACTGCATCGGGCACATGTATGGTTCCGATTTTTTTGGTGTGTACTTGGCAGGTAATTCTAGTGTCTTATAATTTTCTTTGGCCATCGCTTTAACCTTTTAATTCTTCAATCCACATTAGCAGTGTGTCTTCGTCCATGACACCGGTGCGTGCCTCAATCAATTCGCCGTTTTTAAACGCCAATATGCTTGGGATGCTGCGAATACCATATTTCGCAGGGGTGCGACGGTTCGCCTCATCAATTTCAAATTTTACGAATTTTGCATCGCTTGTCTTTTCAGATGTAGATTCAAATATTGGACCAAACATACGGCATGGACCGCACCATGACGCCCAGAAGTCAACCAAAGTGATGCCATCGCTGATTAAACTGTCGAATGTTGTGTCGTTTGCATGTTCCAATGCCATCTTTTTCTCCTTTCTGTTATTGATATTCCGAATGAGTGTATTATAATCATCGTAAAAAGCAAGAGAAATCATAAATGAATAAAATCATATACTTAGACAGTGCGGCAAGTTATTTGAAAGATGATGTTGTTGTTAATGCACAGGTTGATTTTTTGTCAAAACATTACGCAAATTCTGGACGTGGAATTTGTGCGCGCGCCGTGTATGTTGATGATATGATTATGCGCGCACGACAACGTGTTGCGGAATTTATGAATGCAGATAAAAATCAGATTGTTTTTAATTCTGGTACCACGGATGGTATGAATACAATTTCTAAAATGTTAAATCTGGGTGCAGATAAGACAGTTTTGGTTTCTGATTTAGATCATCATAGTGCACGGTTGCCCTTTGTGAAAAGTGGGGCGAATATCTGTGTGTGTCCGTTAGATGAAAATTTTGATATTGATATAGATAATATTCCATACGCAGATGTTTTTGTCATAACGGCAATGTCAAATGTATTGGGGCGCCCCCAGGATGTCGCAAATATAATTAAGTCTGCACGTAAAAAAAATCCAGATGTTATTACGGTGGTTGATTGTGCACAGTATGTTGTTCATCATGAAATTGATGTAAAGTTGTGGGATTGTGATTTTGCATGTTGGTCTGGTCATAAGATTGGGGCGGACACTGGTCTGGGGGTAATGTATATCAAAAATCCAGAAAAATTTGCGCCGGTTAATTTTGGTGGTGGAATGGTTCGTCGTGTTGTTGGTAATGATTTGATATTGATGGATGCACCTGAATGTTTTGAGGCGGGAACATTGCCATTAACGCAAATTTCTGGGTTGGTGTCTGCAATAGATTTGTTGGAAAAAAATAGGCCTGATTTGGGGTTGATAAAATATGCGTATGATCAGTTGTTGAATTGTTCAAGAATTAAATTAATCACGTCACGTGATGCGGCCTTGGTAACATTTGTTGTTGATGATATGCATGTGTTGGATTTTGGTGCATTGATTGGTGCGCGTGGGGTTTGCTTGCGCGTTGGGAATATGTGTGCAACATGGATTCATGAACGGTTGGGGTATGATGGTTCTGTTCGGATTTCAATTGGTGCGTATAATACAATGGATGAAATAAATACTGTAATCAGATATATAAAAGAAATTTTAAAATGACGGTGAATAAAGACGATATTATTGCAGGGCTTAAAACAATATATGACCCAGAAATACCGGTTAATATTTGGGATATGGGATTGATATATGATATCGATATTGGTGAAAATCTGGTCGTTATAAAAATGACATTTACCAGTCCAACATGCCCAATGATGGAAGAAATGTTGGAACAGGTGCGCAACGTTGCGCAATCTGTGTCGGGTGATACGCCGGTGCGTGTTGATTTGGTATGGGACCCACCGTGGGATTTGTCGCGTATGTCAGATGCAGCGCGTTTGGAATTGGATTTAACAAATGAAGGTTGGTAATTCATGACGTATCAAGATATGAAATCTGCACTGATGTTGGTTGATGACCCAGTAATGCGATTAGAACTGGTGATGGAATTTGGAAAAACAATATCCGATGTGCCAGATGGTGCGGCGTGTACAGAAATTGTAGGGTGTTCTTCGTTTGTTGAAATATGCAGATTGGGTAATAATTTTTATGGTCGTGCCGATTCGGCGTTGGTGCGTGGTGTCGTTGCAATTTTGATTGCAATGGTGGATGGAAAAGCACCAGAACAGATTAAAAAAATGGACTTAGGTTCAGAGTTTGCGTCGTTAAACCTGAATTTAGGCGCAGGCCGATTAAATGGTATAAATTCTATGGTTCGTTTTTTACAGAATTTATGATAAAATGCATACATAAAACTGGGAAGAGGGAATATGAACGACGACGAAAAAATGTTTCAAATTGGTGTTTGGTCGCTGGGGGTTGTGCTGTTGTTGACGGTGACGTTGCAGGTGTCTTTTCGTACCCAGGGCAGACAGATAAATCGTGTGCATCGTGAAATTGTTCATACGCAGCAACAGATTGCAGTGTCCCAGGCAAATTTTGCGTCGTATGTCAGACCTGAAATTTTGCGTAATCTGGTGGTCAGCTTGGAACCGAAATCAGAAGTGGTCAGTTTTAACAAGGCGGTATCTGTATCGGAATTGCCAAACAAGGAATCTATATAATAAATGTTTGAGGTTGGGAAAGATATTTTTAGGCATGGTTCGATTGGTGCGCGTGGCGATGGTGTCGCACGTGGACGCCTGGGGGTTATGTACAAGGTTTTCTTAATCGCATTTATATTATTTATTGGGCGTACATTGCAGTTGGGAATTCAGGGCACAGATAGGTCGCGATTGGCGGGTGCCGATGGTGAATGGGCTGTTCAGCGCGCAGATATCGTCGATAGAAACGGT
>JAFTTY010000022.1 GCA_017466525.1 Alphaproteobacteria bacterium | reverse complement strand
CAACTGAGCTAAACACCCGATTGCTTTATCAGCGCGCTCATATTAATTTATTTTTTTATCTTTGTCCAGTATTATTTTATATTTTTTCCATCTGTCACATCAAATACCATTTTGCCAACGGTGATTTTGCCGTCTTGATACGTTGGCGCAACCTGACTTTTTACCCCAGAACGCCAATAAATTGCACCGTCCGATGTCGATATAGCATACAGATTATTATCAGTCGCAACAACAAATGCATAGTTGCCCGCAATTATAAACGGTGTTGCAACGCCGATTTCAACACACCACTTTTTATCACCGCTGGTTGCATTCAGACGACAAAACGCATCGCCCAGACCACCCGCATAGACGGCATTTTCAACCGGTACAATTGGCGCAACGATATCAACCATTGATGCGCCACCGGTCAGGTTGCTGGCCCGATAAACATCTGCAATCCATGCGATTTGACGTGTTTTTGGGTTAATCTTTAACACTTCGCCAGTTGTTAAGCCCGCATAGATATATTTACCACTGCATACCGGTCGCTGGGTTGTGGCGACGGAATTATCGGTGGCAAAGCCACTAAAAATACGACGTTCACCATCCCATATTATGTTTTTTGAATCCTGGGTATATGGACATGCAGAATTGTCAACAACAACTGTGCCAGACGGAACATCAGATATCGTTTTATTTAATACCTTTACATCAGATGTATCAAATATCGCAGTGCGCGCCCCCGGCAATATCGGGTCATGTTTATCACACGCAGAAACCAGTGCCACACAGCAAACAATTGCAAATATTTTACGCATGCCGTTTCCCCTTTCCTGTATTTGCATTAACGCAATGTTTGTGCCGTTGCAGAAATGTTTGATGGCGCGTCTTTGTCGTTAATAATTTTATCCAACCATTTGTTTGCCGCGTCACGGTTTCCGTCTGCCAAATATTTCTGTGCGATTGTCAGACACGCAGTGTAATAATATGGTGAACTGGTCGTATTTAAGTCTGACAAATATTTTTCAACATCCACGGCAGACATTTCGTCACCGCGCGCACCGACAATATGCAACTTTGCCAGGTCACGAAAATCGCGCGTATCGCCATCAGACGCCAGACGTTCCAACTTTGCCATATCGCCGTCTAATAAATACGCCTGAAACAATGCCAAATCTGCGGTTGCCCCAGATGAATTCTGGGCCAATGCATCCAATGCATTCGAATCCAGATTCAACAATGCGTTTTCGTATGCGATTGCGGTTGCAATCTTGTGTTCACGATATGTACGCAGACCAATCTGGAATCCTGTTGCGATAATCAACAATGCCAGCGCACCAACAATCATATGTTTAGAATACTTTTTGATAAACTTTAATGTTTTTTCGTTATTAACATCTTCCCATACTTCACGATACAGGGCGTCTTCCATATGTTCTGCACGTGTTTTCTTTGGTGCTTTTACTTTTTTATTTCTTTCCAAGATTGTTGCCATGATAAATATCTCCTGTGCTTGATAATTATTAATTTATGGTATACTATAAAAGTTATGAAGAAGGAAATCAAGAGCACTTTACCTGCAAAAAGAAACACCACCATCGTCGATGCACGTGGGGTTAGTGATGAGTCTAGCCTGGCACAGTATATCCAGACGGTACAAAAAATACCGGTACTGACCGCAGAACAAGAATATGAATACGCAACAAAATGGTCCCAAGAACACGACCAAGTGGCGGCTGAAAAACTGGTGGCCAGTCATTTGCGTCTGGTGGTATCTGTGGCGTATGACTATAAAAACTATGGCATACCGGTGGCGGATTTGATTGCCAGTGGAAACATGGGACTGATGCAGGCATTGCAAAAATTCGACCCAGACAAAGGCTTTCGATTTTCAACATATGCCATGTTCTGGATCAAGGCAGAAATTTATGAAACAATATTAAACAATTGGTCGATTGTTCGAATTGGAACATCTGCGAATCAAAAACGCGTGTTCTTTAACCTGGCACGGGCAAAACGGGCACTGGGAATTATGGACAACAATTTGTCTGACGAACAGACCAAGCAAATTGCCGAATATTTAGAAGTACCTGAAAAAGACGTTACGCGTATGGCGACACGTGTTGGCGCACGCGATGTATCATTAAACGCACCAATTAATTCGGATGACGGTGCGACAGATATACTGTCCAATATGACAGACGGGCGCGATACGATACACGACACATTGGAACAGATTGAATTTAGACGACGCGGGTACGATTTGTTAAAAAAACATCTGGAAAAAATGCCAGAACGTGACCGCGAAATACTGGTTGCGCGCAGATTGAAACAGCCGGCAGAAACACTGGAACTGTTGTCGCAAAAATATGGTGTTTCACGCGAACGTGTACGCCAAATCGAAGAACGTGCGTATAATAAACTGCGCGATGCAATATTAAATGAAACCAAAGGACAAAATTAACATGCCGATTTCAAAGTATGTGGCATTGGCCGCAATTCTGGTTGCAATTGCACCATGTGGCGCGGATGCGTTACAGTATGACATGGGAAAATTTTCCGCACGTCTGACAGGATACGGGACATTTGGAATGATTGATCCGGATTTTGAATCGCCACTATCCATTGGTGATTGGCGCGTCCGTGGCCAGGCAACATACGAAATTACAGAAATGCAAAAATTCGGTCTGGTTTACGCATTGGACAAGTCAGCGACAGACAAAGGCAACTTTGCACGCGAGGCATTTGGTTTCTGGGAGATAAAAAATACCGGCCGGATAGAGGCAGGATACACAGATTCCATTGCGCGAAAACTGGGGGTTGGGTTGCCGGACGTTGGCGCATTACGTATAAACGACCGACCAATCTATAACGAAAAAATTGCCCCAGGCGGTCCAATTATTGCAGACACAACACTGACATCTGGCCGGATTGAGGGGGTACGCCTGAACGTGGTTAGCGCACCAAACGCCGGCGCGCAATATGGCGTATCTGTGTCGGGGTTCAGTTCAGATTACGATTACACAGTTGACGCAGGGGTAAAAATTCGCCGTCCATCGGGCAAGGTAAAAACCGCATATTCATTTGGCGCATCATTTATGAACCGCCCACATGATTTCGATAACGAGGTTTATACCCCCGGTGTCACCGCAGATTGGCGCGCCCAGGCAACCGCAGGCATGAACCTGCAATATAACAGTTGGGTTTGGGGGTTAACGACCCGCGTAATTTATGATCAAGACCCAATTGGCCCGGTATCAGATGGTATTGTTGCCGGAACGGGTGTCAGTTATGATTTGTTGAAGTATAGCGTGTCACTGACATACATGTTTTCAGACACAGGTATTTGGAATCGCGATGTTGCAGATTTCCAAGACCATACCGCAATCGCATCGTTTAGATATAAATATAGCGAATATGTTGACGGGTGGATTTCTGGGGGACTGACGTCACGGACACCATTTATTTCCGCCGGATTACGCGCAACGTTTTAAAAATTATTTATCCTGGTTCTGACGTCGGACATTCAAGATTTCCGTCTTCTAATGTCACACCACCACTCACAGGGGTGATGATACAGTCAGAATCCCCGCTAATCGTGCATGTATTGGTGTTGGAATTAAAATCCCTGCCTTCGCCTGTACACTTGCTTTGCATGTTGCTATCAATGCATTGGACATTAGGATTTTTTTCGCATTTTTTTGCTTCAGCATTCCAAGAACATGCATTTGAGATTGGACTTGTGGTGGGGTTTGCGGCACAATTTGCATAGGCTGCGTTACATATATCCTCGTCAGCAAATGTATCACAATAGACCGACAACAGATTATTGCTGAGTACAACGCCAACCGTTTCCAGTCTGTCACCATTCAGGCCACTAGGACGGCATACGCCACTGGTCATTGTGTAACCAGCATTACATACACATGCACCGGTGGTTGGACTGCGGGTTGCGTTATCGCCACAATCTGCGACACAGGCACCGCCCCATGGAACATATCCAGATATACACGTACAATTGCTGTTTACATATTCATCTGTCCCGGCCGTTCCCGACTTCGTTGTATACGTCGAATTATCTGGGCACAATAACGACTGATAGAACATGTTGGATACGGCCTCTATATACCCATCTTCGCTATTCGGGCAATCAGCGCCGGTGCAATTATTAAATACCGCGTATGCACATGTCAGGGCGACATTGCGACATGCACCACGCATTACGTTGTAAATACTGCTGACACTGGCAGATGTAGACCACGAATTAACCTGGGACACCTGTTGGTTATAGCAATCTGCGACATCAACCATACATGTTGATGCGTATTCAGAAATAATTTTAGATTGCGCAGCACGAACGTTTACCATTGCACGCTGAACATAATTAACAACAATGTCGTTATATTTCTTATAATTTTCGTTTGAATCGTATGTGTAACGCTGACACTTGTCCAGGACGGCGCGACACAAACCTTCGTCTGTGACATTTTGTTTTGTACCAATCTTGTACAACAAATACTTTGCAACACATGAACCGTCGTTACCACCGGGCTTGTCGTTAACAGGTTCGTCACACTTGTCGGGTGTTATTACCTGAGCCTCATACGCGTTGGCCAAATATGTCGCATCAATTGTTGCGTTGTTATAATCTTCCATAAACTTTGTAATCTGGGAAATATCCTGGCCCAGAACAACATTGCCATTTTCGTCGATATAACGCTTGGTCGGGTCAACACACTTAAAATAATTATCGCCACAGACCATTTCGTCACGCATACATGTGTCCAGCGCCGCAATGCAACCCTTGGCATCGTATTCGTTTTTATTTTGCAATACAGACAAACGTGCCTTTTGCAACATGCGGTTCGCACTGCGCACATTTGATATCAGGGTTTCGTTCATCTTGGTCAAACCCTTTTCATATGCGATACAATCTTTGTCAATTGCCAAATCATAATTTCCGGTGATTTGTTCTGATGTTGCGCCGGCCTCTTTACACTGTGTCAAGACAGAATTGCAACGCTTTTTCGCCGCGTTGTACAACTGGGTTCCGCGCAGGTTTGAAAAACTGGCCGTGCTGCCCGTGTTTAAGAAATCCAGACTGAACATATCCGCAGCATCAGACGAAAAATCTAAATCCATATCCAGACCACCAAATGTATCGGCAGAATATGTCGATGATGTAACCTTGGGATCACGAATTAATTCTTCGATTTCTTCCAACATATTACGCGTTTGTGATGTGTCTGCGGTGCCGTTTAGGGCTTCTTCAGCCTCAGTCTCGGTCATAATGGCGCGGATTTCGTCGGCAGACAGTCCGACATAGCGGATACGCTGGGCAACCTCATTCAATTGGGAATTTGCGTCTTTGACCGCAGTTTCAACCTTGGTATATTTAGACAGATTTGCAGAACATGAACAACGGCCCTGATTTGCATCAATCACCGCACAGAATTGGTCCATACATTCGTTGTATTGTTCCTGGCATGATTTATTCAGTGTCGCCGTTTGTTCCAGTCTGTTTGTAGCCTCTGCAATGCTTTCGCGCGTCACCTCCTTGGCGGAACGGGATTGAACATTGCGAATTGATTCAGATATATTTGAACCTGTTTGAATGCCTGTATTGCCGATTGTGGCACGACCGCCCACCTCTGCCGTGGATGGGCGCAATGTCAATCCTGCACGACGAACGGTTGGATTGCTGTTTATACTGAATGCAGATGTTCGCGAACTGCGCCCCGATGTACCAATTGCGCCTTCAATACTGTCGCGGACAGATTTTTCCGTTGTTATGGCACGTGAAATCGTGTTCGTACGCGCCTGAACCCCAGGTGTTGTAGCATCGCCAGAATCTTTCTTGGACACAACCGTACGCGACGCAACGGTACGCGGTGTCTTTTTTTGCGCTTCTTTGGCAGGCGTGGTTGCATGTGCACGCGTCGCAACACGTGAAACAGATGTACGCGACGTTGCGCCACCAGACTTTTCATCGCCACCCGTTGGAATTACACGCGAAACAGCGCCGTCAACCGCAAGTGCAGCCGGCGCAATAATTGCAATTGCGAAAAAACAAGTCAGCAGTTTTTTCATTCTCTTTGACCAATTATAACATATTCACTTTTTTTTTAATAGCGCAAAATTAAAAATACCCCCACAAAAATTGTGGGGGTTAAAGTATTTGTTTTTTATTAAAAGCCCATTGGTTTGTCCATTTTTACCTTTGACACTTTTTTATCCAACGCCTGGATGATTTCGTTTGTAATATCCAGATTTGGAACATCTGCGCCTGTGCGTGCCATACGGCCGTCAATCACCAATGCCAATTTCTTTTTTGCAATTACACCTTCGATAATTGGATCCAGATGTTTTGCCTGAATTTCATTCAATGCTTTTTGATATGACATTTCAATGCTCTGTGCACGTTCGGT
>JAFTTY010000021.1 GCA_017466525.1 Alphaproteobacteria bacterium | reverse complement strand
TGGCGGAGACGAAGGGATTCGAACCCTTGATACCCTTGCGAGTATACCACATTTCCAATGTGGCGCACTAGACCAACTATGCGACGTCTCCTGCAACTATATTATTCTGTAATTTCGGTTTCCGCAGTTTCAACCGCTTCTTCGACAGTTATCACACCTGGTTCATCATCTGCCAAAGTTGCTTCTAGCTCTGCATCAATTTCACGCAACAATGGATCTTCGCTGCCGATTTCCAATGATTCTTCACCAGATTGGGAAATTGGATTTTCCTTGTAAGACTGAACAAATTCATGACGAACCGCATTAACATCTAATTTGCCACTGGCAATTTCACGCAATGCAACAACAGTTAATTTATCATTGCCCTTGTCAACCACAGGTTCTGCACCGCCATTTAAATCACGAACACGTTGTGATGCCAACATGCCCAGTTCATAACGGCTTTCTACGTATGGTAATGTATCAGAATTTGTTGTGCGTGCCATTTTAATTCCTTTGTTGAAATCGTTTTTAGTCAGGTTATAATGCCCTATGGACGGTCAAAATGCAAGCAGAAAATAAAAAAAACAATACTAACAACATAAAAACACTTTCTTTTGGGTGTCGGTTAAATGCACTGGAATCAGAAAAGATACAGCGTATGCTGGCCCCACATATATCAGCCGCGATTGTTGTTAATACCTGTGCAGTTACCGCAGAGGCAGAACGCCAATCTGGGCAGGCAGTCAGACGTATCGCACGCGAAAATCCAAACGCACCGATATTCGTGACAGGCTGTGCTGTGACACGAAATCCAGAACTGTTTTCACAGATACCGAATACTGTTTGCGTTCATAATCGTGAAAAACTGAACCTGGATGCATATGCCACGGGGATTAATCAGGCAACATGCAATAACACCGTGCCAACAATTGAAAACTTTAATCAAAGTGACACGAAATTATCTAAGCAGTTCGTCCAAATTCAAAATGGTTGCAATCACAATTGCGCATACTGTATTACACGTGCACTGCGTGGACCATCTGTATCATTTGAATATGCGGATATTTTAGCAGATATTCAGGCCGGCATAACAAATGGTTTTAATGAAATTGTTTTGACCGGTGTCGATATCGCATCATACGTCAAAAAATCGGGCGACAAAGTTATGTTGCTGTCTGATTTATGTCGCGCGTTGCTGAACGATGTACCAGATATTAAACGATTACGCCTGTCGTCTGTTGACCCGGCCGTACCAGACATTGCAAAAATTATAGATATGATAAAATCAGAACCAAGAATGATGCCACACATGCACTTTTCCATGCAATCAGGGTCTGACACAATACTAAAATCCATGGGGCGACGCCATAACGCCCAAATTGTTCGTGACTTGGTTGCACGTGGAAACGGTAAAATAACATTCAGTTGGGATATAATATGTGGATTCCCCGGCGAAACAGAAGAACTGTTCCAAGAAACATTAGATTTGGTACGCGAAACAAAGCCAATTAAGATTCATGCGTTCCCCTTTTCGCCGCGGCCAGGAACACCTGCGGCAGATATGCAGCACCAAGTTAACCGGGCCGTTTCCAAGGAACGCGTGCGCATTATAAACGATGCTGCAAACGCAAACCGCATAGAATTTATGCGAACACAGCTGGGAAAAACAGTTCAAGTATTGGTCGAAGAAAACAATATCGCACGATGTCCGCATGATATCACAGTCAAAATTGATGGTGGCCCTGTGAAGGCACGAACAATTTGTGAAATAAAACTGATCGACATTATTGATGATTATTTTGTTGGCAAAGTTGTTTATAATTGATAGTATCGAAAACATGAAAAAGAAATTATTTACATTATTTTTGATTTTATTCACAGGTATAGCGCACGCGGAATTTTCAACCCGCGCAAAGTCTGCTTTCTTAATCGACTATGATTCCAAGGCGGAAATTGTTTCAAAAAATGCAGATGTTTTAATGCCGCCATCATCGATGATAAAACTGATGACGCTGGCGGTGTTATTTGATGAAATAAATGCCGGCAATATCACAATGGACACCAGATTCCCAGTTGGCAAAAACGCGGACTATAACAATCCAGAATGGTATCCTGCCAGCAAGATTTGCCTGGTCGAAGGACAAGATATTTCTGTGCGCGATTTGATTTTGGGGCTGATTGTTCTGTCGGGTGGTGACGCATCGGTCGTTGTGGCAGAAAAACTGGCCGGGTCTGAGGCAGCCTTTACCGCGATGATGGAAAAGAAAGCACGCAGTATAGGTATGGAACAGTCAACATTTGGGAATGCCAGTGGACTGCCCAATCCAAACAATCTGATGACAAGTAGAGAGTTAGCAATACTGGCCGAACATTTGATTTCTGATTATCCAGATATTTATCCAATGTTTGCAACAAAACGCTTTGAATTCAAAGAGCACAAGACCGACTGGTGTCGTGAATGGGGGCGGACGCATACACTGAACTATAATAAACTGTTGTTTAATATGCGCGGGGCAGATGGTTTAAAAACAGGTCATACCGCAGATGGTGGCTATGGCATGGTGGCCAGCGCCAAGATTGGCGGTCGACGCCTGATTGGGATTATTAATGGATTTAATGGCAAGGGACATGATGCACTAGCGGCAGAGATGAAAAAACTGTTAGAACATGGATTCAACACCACTATGAACAAGGTTTTCTATCGCCCAGGCGATACAATTGCGGAAATACCAGTGTGGTACGGAAAAAATCCAACGGTTGTGGCAACCGTAAAAGAACCGTTTGCAATCACACTGCCCAAAGAAACGGGATTAAAAGGTGTGCGTGTGTTGGCCCGATATAACGAACCACTAAACGCGCCGATTAAACAAGGCGATGAAATTGGTCAACTGATTGCAGAACAAAATGGTCGGGTTATTGCACAGGCACCACTGGTTGCAAAGGACAAGGTTCGTAAAATCTTGTTCGTTGGACGTATCATTAAAAATATTAAAGTTATGTTTGGGTTTTAAGAATGGCACCACGTAAAAAGGCAACATCTGAATACAATTTCCCACACCCAATGGATAATGAACATTTGGTGGGGCATGGTGATACATTGCGAAACTTTATGGACGCATGGAATAATCGTGATGCGCACCCCGTTCACCCAGTGTGGATGTTGACCGGCCCAATGGGTATTGGCAAGGCGACGTTGGCATATAAGATTGCAAAAATGGTCTATGGCAATGTTGGCGACTTTTTCATTATTGATCAAGACAGAAACATTGACAAGGACGGAAAACCCAAACCAGATGGCAAGGTTATATCTGTTTATACAGTCCGCGCAATGATTGACAAGATGCAGATGTCATCGATGTCGGGCGATTGGCGTGTGATACTGATTGATTCCGTTGATCAACTGAATACCGCTGCGTCAAATGCGATACTGAAATTATTAGAAGAACCACCGGCCAAGACGTTGTTCTTGTTGGTTGTGCATCAATTGGCAAACGTATTGCCCACGGTACGTTCGCGCGCACGCGTTGAAAAGATGCGACCGTTGACCATATCGCAACTGCGCGAATTGTGTGTAAAGTTTATTCCAGATGAAGATATTAGTACGGAAACACTAAGATTATCAAACGGCAGTTTTGGACGTATTGCGAACCTAAAAAAATCCGGTGGGGATGCAATCTATGCAGAATTGTTGGATTTGTTAAACAACGAACATTCAAATACTGGTGACGTTATGGCATTGGCAAAAAAAATTGCACCTGCACCAGAATTACACGGAATATTACTGGATGCAATTGCACACTTTGGTTTGGCTGATTTATACCCACGTGCAACACATGCCATTGCAGATATAAAGAATGTCTATCTGGAACCAGAAATTGGTATTTTTAAAATAATTATGGAAATAAAAAAATGTTTATAGATACACATTGTCATTTAACCGATGATTATTGTTCTGATGGCGACAGCATTGATGTTATTGCACGCGCAGTTGACGCAGGCGTTGGTGTTATGATTTGTCCAACAGCGGATCCAGACGATATTCCAAAGGCAATCAGATTGGCCGATAGGCACGATAATATTTATTGCACAATTGGGATTCATCCAGAATATGCGCCGACGAACGCATACGAACATCTGATGGACAATGTCTTGAAACACCCAAAGGTTGTTGGCGTTGGTGAAATCGGGTTGGATTATCACTATGATTCAGATAATAAAAAACAACAAATTGAACTGTTTGAACAACAGTTGGACATTGCAAAAAAATACGCCCTGCCCGTGGCAATTCACACACGCGATGCGGAAGAAGATACGGCCAACATTTTGACCGGCGATGTGCGTGGTGTTATGCATTGTTATACCAGTTCATGGGATTTGGCAAAAAAAATGTTAGACCGTGGATTCTTTTTTTCTGCCAGCGGTATTTTAACATTTAAAAACGCGGCCGAAATTCGTGAAACATTTGCAAAAATTCCAAACGACAGAATTGTTATTGAAACAGATGCACCATACTGCGCGCCTGTACCGTATCGTGGCAAAACATGCGAACCTGCAATGGTTATTGAGACGGCACGTGTCTTGGCACAAATTAAAGACTTGCAACTGGGACAGTTGGAATCTATACTGACAGAAAATGTAAAGAGATTATATCCGAAATGTCACGTCAATTAATTAAATCAGGTCAGGTTTCAGAAAATCGCAAGGCGCGATTTAACTATTCTATTGAAGACACAATAGAAGCGGGAATTTCATTGACCGGTGCAGAAATAAAATCAATTCGATATGGACTGGTAACGATTGTTGATGGATTTGTTCAACGTCGTGGCGATAACCTGTTCTTGGCGGGTGTCGAAATTCAAAAATTGCCCACGGCGGCACGAATTGTGAACTTTGATGAAAGACGCAGTCGTCAATTATTGCTGCACCGCAATCAAATTAATCGTCTGATTGGAAAATTACAAGAAAAAGGCGCAACAATTGTGCCATTAAAGTTGTACTTTAACAATCGCGGAAAATTAAAGGTTTTATTAGGCGTTGGCTATGGAAAAAACAAAGTCGACAAACGCGAAACAATCAAACAACGTGAATGGGATAAAAGCAAGGCCCGTATTTTAAAAGGAAGATAAAATCCGCAAACAAAATGTTTGCAGATTATGCGTTTGTTTGGTATTCTTACCCATATAATTTATCAAAGGATATATACAATGGCTATTAAAGTCCGTGATTTTGAAGTGCGTTTGACTCGCAACAAAGAAGAACGTAAACAGGTGCGCCAGTTGCGCTATGCGGTATTTGTCGAAGAAGAAGGTGCCGGCGCAACCGAAGAACAACGCGCGCTGGGCGAAGAATATGATGCCTATGACAGATATGCAGAATACATGGCTGTTTTTCATCAGGGACGTGTTGTTGGAACATATCGTATCATCGACCGCAATGCCGCAGAAAAAATGGGTGGTTTCTATACAGAAAACGAATTTAACATTTCCAAAATTAAAAAGTATCGTGGCAATATTGCGGAAATGTCACGTGCGTGCGTTGAAAAATCATATCGCGACAATGCGTTGGTTATGCGTATGTTGTGGGCGGGTTTGGGCGAACTGATTGTGCGCCGCAAGATTGGTGTTTTATTTGGGGTTGCGTCATTTGTTGGAACCAAGCCTGCACGTTCTGCCCAGGCGATATCTTACTTATACTATAACCATTTAACACCACTGCGTTTGCGAGCAACTGTATTGCCAGAAAAATTTGCAGACAGCGTCAATCCTAAATTGGCACGCATGAATATCTTGCCACGTGAATTTGTTGACGAGGCCGATGCCAAGGCAGAAATGACACCATTGATAAAGGGGTACTTGCGTCTGGGCGCAACATTCGGCAAGGGCGTATTCGTTGATATACCTTTCAACTCATACGATGTTTTCGTTATGATTGAAACACGCAAGATGAATGCCGCATATCAGAAGCATTTCTTGGGTCGCGAAAATGCCTTGGGCAATCCAGACGATGATAAAGAGCATATCATGAAAACCGTCGGTAAAATTATGACGTTACCTGTGGTTGGTTCATTCAAGGTCGTTCGTGCATTTGTGGATTTCCTGTTACGTGAAGATGCAGAAGATGCAGAATATGTCGAAGAATCAGACAAAGCAGATAATGAAGAGTAATATATATGGCAAAATTACGTAAACAAAATATCTTTAACACAACAACCGCCGCGATAAAGTTTGTTTTATTTTGGATTGCGGTGGTTGTGCAGTTGCCTATCATTTTCTTGTTGCCCAGTGGGGGTAAATGGTCGGTACGATATATGCCGATATTTATGTGGTTCTTGGTAAAACTGGGTGGCATAAAAATCGTTATGCATGGAACGCTGTCTGACAAGCGGCCACTGATGATTGTTTCTAATCATATATCTGTGTTCGAATTGGCAACATTCCCAACCGCATTTCGGGGCAGTTTTATTGCAAAAAAAGAAATGGAACACTGGCCATTGGTTGGATGGGTTGCGAAAAAATTTGGCGTGATATTTGTTGACCGCCGTCCATCGCACGCACGCGATGCGTTGCGCGTTGTGCAAGAAACGGTCAAGAATGTTAAATATCCAATGATACTGTTTCCAGAAGGAACAACAACAAATGGTGCCTATGTTAAACCGTTTAAAAGCACGTTGTTTAACTTTGTTGAAAATTCCAATGTCACGGTTCAGCCAATGGCGATGCATTACCGCTATAAAGACGGCAGTCCAATTGATGAACAAACCATGGCAGATCACTTTGCGTATTTCGACAATAAAAAAATGGACATGGGACCGTTGTGCAAGCGTGAACGCAGTGCATTTGGTCAAGTGTTTCATATTATGATGCTGGGTGGATTTACGGTTGAAATCACATTATTGCCACCACCGCCCCTGGCGGGTATGGACAGAAAGCAGATTGCTGAAACACTGCACAAAATCGTTTCAGATAAATATATGGAATTAAAAGATAAAAAATAAAAACAAAAATAAAGAGATTTAAGATATGAAAATTGAAAATTTATGCGTTCGTCGTTTGATTGGTGATGTTGCAGGCGCAACAACACATGGTCATAAAATGGCGGTAAAAGGTGGTTATATATATCAAACCTTCCAAGGCGGTTATACATTGTCGCCATTGGGGTGGCGTGTTGTTCGTAACATTGAAAATATCATCAGACAAGAAATGGATGGTATTGACGGACAAGAAATCTTGATGCCTGTTGTATCTGGCGCAGATATTTGGCGCGAAAGCGGACGTTATGATACAGTTGATGTTCTGGCAAAATTCAAAGGACGTTCCGGAACAGACTATGTTTTAAATCCAACACACGAAGAAGTTGTTGTTGATTATGTTAAGTCTGTTTTGGAAACGTATCGCCAAATGCCATTTATGGTTTATCAAATTCAGACAAAATTCCGCGACGAATTGCGCGCGCGCGCTGGGCTCATTCGTACGCGCGAATTTATTATGAAAGACGCATATTCATTCCATGAAACCCAGGACGACTTGGAATTATATTATAATCGCTGTCACAGCGCATACGAACGTATTTTTTCACGTTGCGGTCTGAAAAACGTTGTCAGCGTATTGTCATCAACTGGTGATATGGGTGGCAGTGTCGCGCATGAATTTCAGCTGATAAACGACATGGGCGAAGATACAATCTTTTTATGTGAATGTGGTTTTAAAACAAATAAAGAACTGATTGACGAAGAAACAGAAACTTGCCCAAAGTGTGGCAAGAAGATGAATAAAGTTCGCGGTATCGAAATTGGTAATATTTTCCAATTGGGAAAGAAATATTCTGAATCGATGAATTTGACATATACTTCCCCAGATGGCGAACAAAAAAATCCGATTATGGGCTGTTATGGGATTGGCGTTGGTCGCACAATGGCGGCAATTATGGAAGAAAGCGCAGATGATAAAGGACCAATTTGGAATATGGCAACAGCGCCATTTGCAGTCGAAGTAATTGGCCTGCCAGATAAAGAGGGCAAAACATTGCCATTGGCGGAAAAAATATATAACGATTTAAAGTCTGCGGGCATTGAAACTATTCTAGACAATCGCGATGCACGTGCCGGTGAAAAGTTTGCAGATGCAGATTTGATAGCCGCACCAATTCGCTTGATTGTTTCTGCCAAGAATTTAGCGAACAATGCAATTGAAGTAAAATATCGCGTTAACGATATAGACACATCTGAATATAAAACAAGTTTTGGCTTGGATACATATATGTCAGAAACAGTCGATACAATATTAAAATTATTGGGCAAATAAAAACCCACCGCCCGATTGGGCGGTTTTTTAGTTTCGAAAACCCCTGTCCCTTTGTACGAGTTATTTAAAAAACCACCCTAACGGGTGGTTGCAAAATAACTGGTGCGAGCAAAGGGGCTCGAACCCTCGACCTCAACCTTGGCAAGGTTGCGCTCTAGCCAACTGAGCTACGCTCGCATTGCGACATGTATAATGACACATATTAAAAACAAATGCAAGTGCTTTTTTAATTTTTTTTCACAAGTTAAAAATCCCCCAGAATTTGGGGGATTTTTTGGTTTCTAAAACCACTGCCATGGCTGTAATGCCTTTAACAAGCCCAGTGCAGTACGTTTATCTGCATACGTGTGTCCACAACGCGGACAAACATTAAATGGTGCGATAATTGCCTTGGCCTTTTTAAACAACATAAACCAGATGTATAAGCCAATCGCCCATGCCGCAATTACCAAGCCCCACGCAACATAACCAAAGTATGTATCAACAGTACGTGTCAACACAGTAATTGTTGTGATGTCAGAGCGCGACAGGTCATTATAAATCTTGGTCGCAACAGGCCAACTGGATGGGCGCCATGGATATACATGTTTAATCCCATAATTGGTCAGCAGTGTTGTCCCCAAACCACCAGACTGTTTGTCCAGCGCAGTTTTAATCGCGTCGTCCAGCATCTTGTCAACTTCGGTCTGGGCAACCTTGGTCAAATCTTTCTTTATTTTATCCAACTGGGCATTAACCTTGGCGGCGGTATCGTCAACCTTGGCGATTGCCTGATTTGCCTTGTCTATTGTGCTGTCTGCCTTGTCTAAACCCTTGTCAACCTGGGCAACAGCCTTGTCAACGCCGTCTGTTTTAAACCCAAGTTTATTTGCAAAACCAGATAACGCCTTAACTCCGGCGGTCTTTTCACGCGCCTGGGCGGTTGCATCTGACGCCTTGGCTGTTTCTTCTTTGGCCTTGGCGGTGGTGTCAGTCACTTTTTCAACACCCTTTTCTGCCAGCTTTACGCCATCAATTGCAATTGAAATTGGTTTTTCCAAATCAATCGCGTCGGCGACAGTGTCTAATAAAGCCTCGTACTGTTTAACGATTCCACGTTGCAGATCATAGAACATCGACACAACCAGCGATTTCTTTATCGGCTGGGAATAAGTATTCTTTACATGCAGTGGGAACCATGCAACAAGCGCAATCCATATAATTGAGATTATCGCAAATATACGTTTGGTCCACGTTATTACAGATTGTTTCTTTTTAACGGTTTTGACACCGCCCATATCGATAACTTCGATTTCTTTTTTCTTGGCCATGTTTATTTCCTTTCTTTGTATACAGAATGATACATTATTTCATCAATGCAGTGCAAGAATTTTATCTGGTATGCGATTCCATCTGCTGTACAAATCGATCTAATAAATCCTTGTTAGATTCAAATAGGGGGGTATAGCGTGCATCGCCTTCGTTCATCATGACCATCTGTTCAATCGTATCATGAAAAATGTGTGCCGCAGATTTATTTCTGAATGCGTGAATCTGGGGCGTGGCAATCATATCGTATTTATTTTTGAATCTGGTCTGGGCACATGCCAATGTATAAACGTATGCAAAGGTATCTGTAAAATTCTTGGCGACAGCCAAATATACCTTGTCATTCATGTTTAATGTTAAATCAGGCGTATTTTTTTTGCCCATGACTATTCCCCTGTATATTTCTTGATAAATTCTGATTTGAATTCTTGGAACTTACCCTGCTCTATCGATTCACGAATATCGCGCATTAAATCCTGATAGAACCACAGATTGTGTTGGGTCAATAACGTTGCCCCCAAGATTTCATTACACTTAATCAGATGATGAATATATGCACGTGATAATTTACATGCCGGACAACCACACTTGTCATCCAATGGCGCAGAATCGTCCCTGAATTTCGCATTGCGCATGTTCATTGTGCCGTGGCGTGTAAATGCCTGGGCCGTACGACCGGCGCGCGTCGGCATAACACAGTCAAACATATCAATACCACGTTCAACCGCACCCAAAATATCAAGCGGTGTGCCAACACCCATTAAATAGCGCGGCCGGTCCGTTGGCAATAATGGTGTTGTTGTCGCAATCATATCAAACATAACACTTTGCGGTTCACCCACCGCCAAACCACCAACCGCATATCCATCAAAACCAATGTCAACCAATGCACGTGCAGATTTTTCACGCAAGTCTGGAAAATCTGCCCCTTGAACAATACCAAATATGCCGTATCCCGGACGGTCAATGAAGGCATCTTTGCTGCGTTTTGCCCAACGCGTCACCATATCTACATTTTTTTCAACGCGTTTTCGTTCGGCCGGCAGTTTTAGACATTCGTCCAAAACCATTGTGATGTTTGAATCCAGCTGATGCTGAATATGAACAGAATCTTCGGGGCGCAAGAAATGCTTTTTCCCACCGTCAAAGTGTGATGTGAATTGAACACCTTCTTCGCTCATCTTTGTCAGGGTTGACAAGGACATAACCTGAAAACCACCACTGTCGGTCAAGATTGGTCCCGTCCAACCACCGAATTTGTGCAAACCGCCCATTTTTTCAACCAAATCACCACCAGGGCGCATCATTAAATGGTATGTATTACCCAAAATAACCTGGGTGCCTGTTGCGGCAACCTGATCCATGGTTAGCGCCTTGACAGTCGCCGCCGTGCCAACCGCCATAAACGCAGGCGTTTCAAATGTACCGTGCGCCGTTTCAACCGAACCGCGACGTGCGTTGCCATCAGTGGCGATAAGATTAAATTTCAGTGCCATTTTATAAACAATCCTTTATCGTGTATGAACGCCAGCCATCTGCATTTGTTGGGCATGCAATGTTTTTTGATATTGTGCCTGCATCTGGGTCAGCAATTGTTGCATCTCAACAACCTGACGTCCCAGTGTAAATGTCAATGTCTGCATTTTTTCTTGGCTAACCTGTGCAGATTCCAATTGCGCTTCTAACTTTGCAACTTTTTTTTGCAACAAAGCATATTCTTTTTCCATTTTTTTATAGTCTTTGTCGCCCTTCATCTTGTTGCCAGCGCGCGACATGAATTTAGCGACACCGTTTTGTACTGTCTTGGATTTAACCGCCATGGTACCGTATTTCCACATTGCCTTTTTGCCGGCCTTGGTACCTAAAAAGCGTTTAAAAACCCTTGGATTTTTAGCGAAACGCGCAATAATCGGAAGTGCGCGCGCAATTGCAACGGGTGCAGCCATGTTCATTCTCCTTTTTTATTAAATAATAAACAACAATCACCATAACTGAAAAATCTGTACTTTTCAGATATGGCGTGGCGATATGCCATCTGCATTTCTGACAGACCGGCAAATGCAGACACCAACATAAATAATGTTGATTTTGGCAAATGAAAATTGGTTAATAGTACATCAACTGCCTTGAACTTATAACCCGGGGTGATAAATATATCTGTTGTTTGACAGAATGGTGCAACACGGCGATATTTCTCAGGCGAACTGTTTCGCATTGCCGCACTTTCCAGCAGACGCAATGACGTTGTACCCACCGCAATAACACGATTTGCGTTGTTTATTTTTTCTGCCTGCTCATCTGTGATACAGCCCCATTCGCTGTGCATTTTGTGTTTTGATAAATCTTCGGTTTTAACAGGCAACCAGGTGCCAGCACCGACATGCAATGTTATATTCACAATTTCAGCACCACGCGCACGTATTTCATCCAATAATTCGGACGTAAAGTGCAAGCCCGCCGTTGGCGCTGCCATAGACCCCAGCGGATTCGCATAAACCGTTTGATACCGTTCCCTATCTGCGATTTCTGCATCGCGTTTCATATATGGTGGTAATGGCATTTTACCAACCGCGTCCAGCGTTTCAAATACGTTATCGCATAAAAATTCCAGTTTCAGACCACTGTCATCGTCGTGTGCCAAAACACGAATTTGCGTACCATTGTCCAATGTTAAAATTTCGCCGTCTGGGATTTTGTTAAAACGCTTACACAACCCCCACCAGGTCTTGTCATCAACCGCGGTATGCAATGTGATTTCATGTTTACCATTTGCCATAAAACGCGCCGGAATTACACGCGAATTATTAAACACAACAACATCACCCGGACGCAGATAATCCAGAAAATCACGAACGTGTTTGTCGGCAATTGCGCCGCCATTAACCACCAACATACGCGATGCGTCGCGTTGCGCCAATGGGTGCGACGCGATTAATTCAGATGGTAATTCAAAATCAAAATCAGATAATGTATGCATTATAGTGTACGCGTCTTTTTCTGCCCAATTTCAGAACGCAACTGGTTTATACGATTTATTGTTCGCAATTCAGTTTCTTTATAACCATTGATTTTAGCAAAGCCGATATTATTACTTCCCACAACTCTTTGATAATCCCAATCAGTCATCTTACTTGTATAATATTCCAATGTATCACCCACCATTGCATAGTTATAAAAACAATGTGATGCAGTATCTGTTTCATGAAATCGTATTCCCCGATCCACAACACCATCACCATTTTTATCAAGATAAAGTGTACCATTTTGTTTGGCAATGATAACGTCTTTGTGTGGTTCCGGCGCACTACAACCTGTCATTAACAAGGCAGAGCCTGCCAACACATACGGTACAACTTTTTTATATAACTTCATTTTTTATTCCTTTTATTTCTTAAATTCCAGACCTTGGTCGATATAGTTTTCTGCCTTTTCTTCCCAGTCTGGTTCGACACGCACGAACAGGTGCAGACGTGCATTTACGCCCCACTGGTCCTGAATATCATGACGGGCGGCAGTACCGATACATTTTAGCTGTTCACCACCCCGACCGTTGGGCACCCCTCCAACGGAGGGGAGCTTGGCACCACCACCAACATACGCGATGCGTCGCGTTGCGCCAATGGGTGCAACGCGATTAATTCAGATGGTAATTCAAAATCAAAATCAGACAATGTATGCATTACAGTGTACGTGTCTTTTTCTGCCCAATTTCAGAACGAATGTTGTTTATATCTTGCATATATTTTATTTGATTGGCATTATAACCATTAATTTCACAATTCGAAATATTGCATCCTGGTATTTTTTGGCTGTTCTGATATGCACTTTTGTATTCGTAATACATTGTATCACCAGGCATCGCATACGGATAAATAATACTCTTTGTCGTGTCAGAATCATAAATCACAGCAAAATCTGCAAGTCCGTCACCGTCCCTGTCCAGATAAATTGTGCCGTTCTGTTTTGCGACAATAACATCACGATGCGCCACACTGTCACAACCTGTCATTAACAAGGCAGAGCCTGCCAATACATACGGTACAACTTTTTTATACAACTTCATTTTTTACCCCTTTTATTTCTTAAATTCCAGACCTTGGTCGATATAGTTTTCTGCCTTTTCTTCCCAATCTGGTTCGACACGCACGAACAGGTGCAGACGTGCATTTACACCCCACTGGTCCTGAATATCATGACGGGCGGCAGTACCGATACGTTTTAGCTGTTCACCACCCCGACCCACGACAATCTTTTTATGTCCGTCATTGCGTACCGCGATTTTCTGATAGATGTCCAGGACGCCGTCATCTGCGACATCAACACGTTCGGTGACGACGTTAATGTGATACGGTAATTCTTGGTGAATGTATTTATAAATCTTTTCACGCGTTAATTCAGATAAATACAATTCGTCTGGGACGTCCGGCGCGTCAACCGTATCAAATAAATACGGGGATTCAGGCATAACGTTCGCCAATGACGTTAACATTTTTTCAATACCGTCGTTCTTTAACGCGGAAATCATAAAGATTTCAGACCATGGTGCCATTTCGTTCAATTCCGCAACCATTGGCAGCAAATCCAGTTTTGCGATTGCATCAACCTTGTTCAATGCGACAAATATATTTGGACGGTCGGCAATCTTGTCCGCCAAGGCGCGAATTGTTTCGGTTAACCCCTTTTGCGCGTCAACCAACAGCAATACCGCATCGGCATCAGATACCGCATCCATGGCGGCAGCAACCATTGCACGATCCAAACGGCGCGACGGCTTAAAAACACCGGGGGTATCAACAAATATCAACTGTTTATCACCCACCATTTTGACGGCGCGCAGACGTGTACGTGTGGTCTGCACCTTGTGCGATACAATCGACACTTTACGCCCCATAATTTGGTTTAACAATGTACTTTTGCCCGCATTCGTCGGGCCAATAATGGCAACAAAGCCGGAATATGTTTTTTCTGTCATAAACAAACAATAGCACACCAATTTCAAAAATAAACAAAAATCTTGCAAATTCGTACGTATACTGATAAAAATACGGTTGTAGGATGGGGCAGAAATAAAAAAGGAAACAAATATGCAATTGACAGGTCCCGAAATCTTGCGCCGTATGCAAGAAAAACAAAATCCAGATATTATTATTGAACCGTTTGATGTGCGATGCCTGGGCAGCAACAGTTATGATTTGCACTTGGCCGATACACTGCGTGTGTATAAGCACACAATCCCAAATGGAATGAAGCCTGCAATTGAATACAAACGCGGCACAAAAGAATTAACTATGCGCGACTGGTTTGACAGTGATTTTGATTATAAAAAATTCTTGTATTCGCCAAATGCATTTGACATTCGCAACCCAAAATTCGTAATTGACCCAACAAACCCGAAACATCATGAAACAGTCGACATTAAAATACCGTCATCTGGATTGATATTATCGCCAGATGTTGGATACCTGGGGTCAACGATTGAATATACAGAAACGCGCAACTTGTTCCCGTATATTGACGGAAAATCCAGTGTGGGACGCAATTTTATATTGAATCATCATACCGCAGGTCGCGGTGACGACGGATTCTGTGGTGAATGGACGTTGGAAATTCGCGTTCTGTACCCAACGGTTGTTTATCCATATATGCGTATTGGTCAGATTTACTATGAAGAATTTTCTGGCGAACGTATGCCGTATAACAAAAATCCAAAAAGTCATTATAACGGACAACGCGGACCAACGGCGGCGGCGGTAATTCCGGTTGATCATTTCTTAAAAGAAGCGACACAAAAACAAAAATAAAAAATCGCCCAAACGGGCGATTTTTATTTCTGAACAAAATGCACACTGTATTGCGGTTTTTTATCAGCACCCAATGCAGAACGAATAACCTTGTTCGATGCGATTTGTGTCACACGAACCAGATTGTTTCTGTCTTTGCGTTCCGCCTTGGTCAGACCATCGATTGCCTTGGCAACCTCTATCTGAATCTGGCG
Source organism: Alphaproteobacteria bacterium (assembly GCA_017466525.1). Taxonomy (GTDB): domain Bacteria; phylum Pseudomonadota; class Alphaproteobacteria; order Rs-D84; family Rs-D84; genus Enterousia. The sequence goes on along the minus strand of JAFTTY010000021.1, from coordinate 1,514 downwards.
TTTCATAAAGCCTGTTTCGTCTGTTTCAAAGACACCGGCACTGGAAACCTCTGGCACGCCTTTTAAGAAACCGCGTTTATCCACAGGTAATGTGACGAACACCGCGCCATTCGATGCAATCTTTTTACGGTTTTTATAAACCTGGTCGTTGGCACTGCGTTCTGTTTCGCCTTCCATAACGACATAACTGGTTTCGATTGTTTCGGCAACATATGGTTCATTGCCATCAGACAACGCCAACATTTCACCGTTGTGGATAACCATCATATGTTTTGCCCCACCGCGTTCCATTGCCATTTTACCATTCAACATTTCATTGATATAGTCACCATGCATTGGAACAGAAACCTGGGGGTGAACCATGTCATAGAACTTTTCCAATTCTGGACGACCGGCGTGACCACTGGCGTGCAAATTATCCGTATCAAAGATTGTATGCGTCTTTACACCCATGCGCGCCAATTTGTTGTACAAATAAGACACATCTTGTTCGCGACCCGGGATAATAATCGCACTGAACACCACCGTATCAGTTGGTTGCAATTTTAATTCTTTTACCTGACCATGGCACAAGCGCGTTAACATCGCAAATTTTTCACCCTGGGAACCAGTTAAGAATATCGCTTGTTTTTCAGCAGGCAAATCTTTGATTTCACTGTGCAGATAGACATCGTCTTTTTCCAGATAACCAAACTGAATACCCATTTCACGGAATTCTGGCAATCCGACATATGGCACAGGATTTGGATTACTGCGTTCTTTTATCGCAGCAATACGGCCTGCGGCACGTGCAGCCTGGGAAAACATTTTGATACGTGCCAAGCTGCGCGAATAACCAGTCACCAAAACACGACCAGGTGCGTTTTTCATGATTTCTGTTAAAGTGTCACGAACCTGGGTTTCTGTGGTTTGTTTTGCCTGTTTTGATGAATTTGTTGAATCGCACATGCATGCCAACAATTTTGGATCGGAACCAATTTCACGCAGGCGTGCAAAATCTGTTGGTGCCTCAATTGGAATATCATCGTTAAATGTCCAGTCGCCCGTGTGCAATATTTTGCCCGCCGGTGTCGATATGATTAACATCTGCGCCTCTGGCACACTGTGTGTGACATGGAATGTTTCAACCTGGAACGGATCCAATTCCAAAACTGCGCCGTTGTGGTCAAATTCAACAATGTCTGTTTTTTCATTAAAATCCATTTCAATGCCACGGAATGTGCGACGCAAAATTTCCGCAGGAAAACGGGTGCAGTAAATTGGCTTTCTGAATTTTGGCCATACATATTTCAATGCACCAATATGATCTTCGTGACCGTGGGTTATAACAAATCCCACAACGTCTTTTTTGCGTTTTTCCAACCATGTTGTGTCACAATACTGAACATCACCGGCACCAATTTCTTCGTCCAAGAAGCCCATACCACAATCAACGACCAGGTATTTGCCCTTGTACTTATAAACGTACATATTCTGACCAATGTGTTCAAGGCCACCCAACGCCATGAAATATA
>JAFTTY010000020.1 GCA_017466525.1 Alphaproteobacteria bacterium | reverse complement strand
GTTGGTTTGCCTGTTCCTGCGGGTTTTACGGTAACAACAGATGTTTGTACATATTATTATCAAAACAACCAAACATATCCATCTGATTTGATGGACCAGGTACGCAGAGGTATCGCACACGTTGAATCCATCATGGGTAAAAAGTTTGCAGATTTGGAAAATCCATTGTTGGTATCTGTTCGTTCTGGTGCACGTGTATCAATGCCTGGTATGATGGATACTGTTTTGAATTTGGGTTTGAATGACGATACGGTAAAGGCGTTGGCAAAGATTTCTGGCAACGAACGTTTTGCATATGATTCATATCGTCGCTGTATCATGATGTTTAGTGAAGTTGTTATGGGTGCAGACATTGATTTGTTTGAACATACATTGGAACGCATGAAAGAAGACAAAGGTTATAAACTGGATACAGAATTAACTGCGGATGATTTGAAAGACTTGGTTGAAAAGTTCAAAGAAATCGGCGTTAAAATTGGCAAGGTGTTCCCACAGGACCCATGGCAGCAGTTGGAAATGGGTATTGGTGCCGTGTTCCGTTCATGGATGTCTAAAAAGGCAATCACATATCGTAAATTGAACAATATTTCTGCTGATTGGGGTACTGCTGTAAACGTTCAGGCAATGGTATTTGGTAATTCTGGTGACGACAGTGCAACTGGCGTATGTTTCAGTCGTGACCCAGCCACAGGTGAAAATAAATACTATGGTGAATATCTGATTAATGCCCAGGGTGAAGACGTTGTGGCAGGTATTCGTACGCCACAGCCAATGAGCAAGGATGGTTCCGGTCGTCTGTCTTTGGAAGAAGCAATGCCAGCAGTATATCAGGAATTGTGTGATGTTCGTGAAAAACTGGAAAAGCATTACAAAGATATGCAGGACATGGAATTCACAATCGAACATGGAAAATTGTGGATGTTACAGTGTCGTAACGGTAAACGTACTGCGGCGGCTGCGGTTCGCATGGCGGTTGAAATGGTCGAAGAAGGCCTGTTGACCAAAGAAGAAGCCATCCTGCGCGTTGGTGCAGATCAATTAGATCACTTGCTGCACCCAATGTTGGATCCAAAGGCAGAAAAGAAAGTTATCGCAACAGGTTTGCCTGCGTCCCCAGGTGCCGCTGTTGGTCAGGCTGTATTTAACGCCGAAGACGCAGAAAAATGGGCTGCTGCGGGGAAAAAGGTCATGTTGATTCGTATCGAAACATCACCAGAAGATATCGCTGGTATGAACGCTGCCCAGGGTGTTATCACGGCACGTGGTGGTATGACATCACACGCGGCGGTGGTTGCACGTGGTATGGGTACACCATGCGTATCTGGTTCGCCTGATATCAAAATTGACTATGAAACCAAGACATTAAAAACAACATCTGGTGTTGTTATTAACGAAGGTGACTGGGTTTCTATTGATGGTGCCAAGGGCCAGATTATTGAAGGCAAAATCCCAACAGTATCTGTTGAACTGACTGGTAATTTCGGCACATTGATGAAGTGGGTTGATGAAATCAAAAGTTTGACAGTAAAGGCAAACGCAGAAACACCAAAAGATGCAAAACAGGCACGTGATTTCGGCGCCGAAGGTATCGGTTTGGCACGTACAGAACATATGTTCTTTGACCCATCCCGTATCCAGGATATGCGTGAAATGATTTTGGCCGAAGACGAAAATGGTCGCCGTGCTGCATTGGCAAAATTGTTGCCATATCAAAAATCTGACTTTGTTGAACTGTTCAAAATTATGGATGGTCTGCCGGTCACAATTCGTTTGATTGACCCACCGCTACATGAATTCTTGCCACATACAGATGCAGAAATCGAAGAATTGGCTGCGCACATTGGCAAATCTGTTGAATTCATTAAACAGCGTGCAGAACAATTGCATGAACAGAATCCAATGTTGGGTCATCGTGGTTGCCGTTTGGCGATTACATATCCAGAAATCTGTGAAATGCAAACACGCGCAATCTTGTCTGCCGCATTGGAAGTCAAGAAAGCAGGCGTTCAAGTATTCCCAGAAATCGAGGTTCCATTGGTTGGTTCCAAGAAGGAAGTCGATATTGTTAAGGCGGTTATCGATGCAACTGCACAATCATTGTTTGCAGAAACAGGTGAATCCGTCGAATACACTGTTGGTTCAATGATTGAATTACCACGTGCTGCTGTTTTGGCAAATGAAATCGCAGAATCTTGTAAGTTCTTTGAATTCGGTACAAACGACTTGACCCAGACAACATTGGGTATGTCACGTGACGATACTGCGAAAATCTTGGATGAATATCGTGCGCGTGGTGTTTACATTGCAGACCCATTTGCATCTGTTGATCAGTTGGGTGTTGGTCTGTTGATTAAAGACGCTGTTAAAAAAGCCCGCGACACCAAGGGTGAACATATCCATCTGGGTGTTTGTGGTGAACATGGTGGTGATCCTGAATCAATTCAGTTCTTCCATCAGGTTGGCTTTAATTCCGTGTCTTGTTCGCCATTCCGCGTGCCAATCGCACGTCTGGCGGCGGCACAGGCGGCGGTTAAGTTCCCAAGAAAGAACTAAACAAACGCATAAACAAAAATCGTGGGTTCATCCCACGATTTTTTTATTTGGTATTTTATTTGCAAATAATTGTTTTTTATCTTAGAATTCATACATTATGAAATTCAAAAAAATCCTACGCATTATATTAAATGTTTTCTTTTGGCTGTTTGTTGCAGGTATTGCGACATTGGCCGGTTTGATTTTAATCTATGGTAATGATTTGCCTGATTATAAAAAGTTGGCAACATATGCGCCCCCGGTTGCAACGCGTCTGTACGCATCTGACGGTTCTTTGTTGATTGAATATGCCGAAGAACGACGTGTGTTTATCGACTATGCCGACATGCCACCGCAATTGGTAAACGCATTTATTGCCGCCGAAGATCAAAATTTCTGGACGCATCCCGGTATTGATATTCAGGGTATAATCCGTGCAGTTGCAAATAATGGTATGCGTATGTTGGGATATAACACAACGTTATCTGGCGCATCAACGATTACGCAACAGGTCGCAAAGAATTTCTTTTTAACATCTGAACGCACCATATCGCGCAAGATAAAAGAAGCGATATTGGCATTACGTCTGGAACGCAGTTTTTCAAAACAACATATTTTGACTTTGTATATGAATCAGATATTCTTGGGTGCGCGTGCGTATGGCGTTGGGTCTGCTGCATTGATGTATTTTAACAAGCCGGTTTCCGAATTATCACTGGCAGAATGTGCATTTCTTGCGTCATTGCCAAAGGCACCAAATGATCGTGCGCGTGCGGTTGAACGTCGTAATTATGTCTTGCGTCGCATGGTCGAAGAAGGCTTTGTTTCCCAGGAAGACGCTGATGCCGCCGCTGCCGAAGAATTAAATATCAACAGTGGCTTTACCGCCCAAATGGAAGATGATTTTCAGTACTTTGCCGAAGATGTCCGTCGTCAGTTGTTGGACAGCATTGGTCGCGAAACTTTATATAATCAGGGCTTGTATATTAAAACCACAATTGTTCCAGAATTACAGCGTGCCGCATCTGCTGCCTTGAACAAAGAATTAGATGCATATAACGCGGGGCGCAGTGATAAATTACAAGGTGCAATAATCGCGATGAATCCGCATACAGGACGTATTGTTGCAATGGCGGGTGGTCGTTCATTCCGTGAAAGTTCATTTAATCGCGCAACACAGGCATACCGTCAAATTGGTTCAACGATAAAACCATTTGTTTATCTATCTGCGCTGGAACGTGGTTTCAGTCCGCAAACCATGATTTTAGATGCTCCAATTGTTGGTTGGCGCGAAAATAATCAGTTGTGGAAGCCTGAAAATTACGACAAGAAATTCTTGGGCGATGTACCATTGCGTTTGTCTTTGGAAACATCGCGAAATGTTCCAACCGTGCGTTTGGTTGAAAAAATCGGCACGCGTGACGCGATTGAGGTGGCCCAGCGTTTCGGCGTATATGCCCCCGATATGAAAGACATGAATCTTTCTATGGCGTTGGGGTCTGGTGAAACAACGCTGGAAAAATTGGTTGTTGGTTATTCCGCGTTTGTAAATGGCGGTCATTTGATTCGGCCTAAATTGGTTGACTATATCGAAGACAGATACGGTCGTGTAATTGGTGGTGAAAAAACAGAAATTATCGAATGGTCTGATGATTTGATGCCGCCAGAATTGGTTGCGGAATCAGAACCGTTGTCTGACCCACAAAGTTTATATCAAATGGTGTCTATTTTACAGGGTGCGGTCGAACGTGGTACGGGCAAACAGGCGCGTGTCCCTGGACACACAATTGCCGGCAAGACTGGTACGACCAATGACGTCAAAGACGTGTGGTTTGTCGGTTTTTCCAAGAATTTAATTGCCGGTGTTTATTTGGGGTATGATACGCCAAAGTCTCTGGGGCGCGGCGCGGGTTCGCATATGGCGGCACGTGTTTTTGCTGATTTTATGACGGTTGCATTGGCAAATGAAAAGAATCAGCCGTTCGCAGTTCCAGACGGTATGACGTTTATGCGCGTCAATCGTCGCAGTGGCGCATCCGCCACCGCTGACCCCAATGGCACAATAATACAAGAGGCCTTTAAACCCGGGCAAAAACCAAATCCTGCACCCAAAAAGACATCTTCTGACACTGGTGCAGTGGTTGGTGGTGTATTTTAATTCACAGATAACATTTGTTTCTTAAATCTTTTATGGTACAATGTCAGCATAAGGAAAGGATTTTATTATGCTGACAGATTACTTTTTAAACCATGGTTATTCATTTTTTGCAAGTGGCTGGACCCAGTTCGCCGGCGCGTTTTTCGTCGCGTTTTTGATGATGTTGGTGTTGGGACGTCCATTTATTCGCGCAATGCGTGCAATTCAGAAAAAGGGTCAACCGATTAGTGAAAACGTGCCAGAGGCGCACTTAAAGAAAGCCGGCACACCAACAATGGGCGGAATATTGATAATTATGTCTGTCTTGGTTGGCAGTTTATTGTTCATGCCGATATATAATCCAACGGGTTGGATTGCGCTGTCGGCATTGTTGATGTTCGGTGGACTGGGCTTTATTGATGATTATAAAAAAGTTGTGTCACAGTCTAAAAAGGCGTCAAATGGTTTGTCGCCATTAACACGTCTGGTTGTCGAAGGTATATTTGTTGTTATTTTGGCGTATTTGATTAATCAAACGATGCCACCGTATATCCCAGAATATTCGCTGGCAATTGGTGGTGGTATAATATTGCCGTTGGGAATTTTGTATTATGTTTTTGCGTATTTTGTAATCTGTGGCAGTGCCAACGCCACAAATATTACAGACGGTTTGGATGGAATGCTGTCTAAATTATATTTGCCTGTTTTGGTTGTTTTGGTTGTTGCATTGTACGGGGCGACACGTATTGGATTTATGGATACTGTTATGTTCTTGCCATCTGCCAGTGGGTTGTATGCGGTACTGGGCGCGGTATTCGGTGCTGTGTTGGGATTTTTGTGGTATAATGCAAAGCCTGCATCGATATTCATGGGCGACGTTGGTTCATTGGCGTTGGGGGGCTTTATGGGAACGGTTGCCATGTTGTTAAAGTCTGAAATTATCATGGGTATTGCTGCCGGTATGATGGTATTGATATTGCTGTCGTCATTTATTCAGACAATGTATTTCAAGGCGACACGTAAAGTCACAGGAACGGGACGTCGTGTGTTTTTGCGTGCGCCACTGCATCATCATTTCGAAGAAAAAGGTTGGGCAGAAACAAAAATTGTTGAACGCTTTTTTGTTGTTTCAATCTTGTTTTCTGGTCTGGCATTGGTGTTGTTGAAATTTGCATAAAGAAAGTTTGATATGTTTAAACGTGGCGAAGATAGTAGATTAACCAGTTGGTATTTTCAAACAGACCGTCGTCTATTGGGGTGTGTACTGTTATTGATTGTGCTGTCGATAATATTTGCGCTATCCGCAGGTTCGGTCGCAGCGGAACGTATAAACATGCCATGGTATTTCTTTTTGGTAAAGGCGATACCGTTTTACATTGTTGGTCTGTTGGTCTTGTTTGGAACTAGTTTTCTGACAAAAAAACAGGTATTAATTTTGGCTGGGCTAAATCTGGCATTTGGTTTGGCATTGTTGCCATTGACGGTAATATCGCCCCATATGATTAAAAATTCGGCCCGTTTTGTATCGTTTGGCTTTTTTAATATCATGCCATCTGATATTATGAAGCCGGGCTTTATAGTAATGACGGCGTATTTTTTAAGTCGAATGAAAGAACGCTATGGCGCCAATATATTTTTTAACAAGGACGCATGGCGTTTTAATACCTGGCTCAGTTGGTCATACTATTTAATGGCGTTTGTTCCGGTTTTGTTAATTATATTCAGACATCCTGATTTTGGAACGTCTGTATTGTATTTGGCGGTATTGTTTGCTATGGCTTTTATTGCAGGCTTGCCGTGGATTTTGGTGCCTGTAATCGGTGGTATGGCGTTGTTGATGCTGGTTGTTGCATTCTTTACATTGGGACATGTTCATCGTCGAATAATATCGTTTTTTACGGGCACGGGTGATACCTATCAGGTGGACAATTCTGTTGATTCTATACGCCATGGTGGTCTGTTGGGATCAGGTGATGACGCATTTGTAAAACAGTTTTTGCCTGACGTGCATACAGACTTTATATTTGCTGCCATTGCCGAAGATTTGGGTGCGATTATGGCGTGTGGTTTATTGTTGTTATTGTTTTATGTTTTTCGTCGTCTGGTTCAGAATGCAACAAATGCCCGTGATCTGTTTGTATTGTATGCAACGGGTGGTACGGCGGCATTATTTGGAACACAGATTTGTTTTAACATGCTAACAACATTGAATTTGTTTGCGCCAAAGGGTATGACGTTGCCATTCATATCGTACGGGGGCAGTTCTTTGTTGGCGTATTGTTTATTGTTTGGCATGATTTTGGCACTTGTTCGTGAAGATAAGTGGAAATAGAAAAAGGGGGCTGATATGAAAATATGGATTGCAACGGGCGGTACAGGTGGGCATGTATATCCTGCGCTTAGTGTTGCGACAGAATTGGCATCGCGTGGTCATAAAATTACGATTTCGTGCGACGGCCGTGTACGTTCTATGGTTCAACGTGGTGCGCCTGATAATGCGCGCCTTGTTCATATTTGGGCGTCTGGCGTTGGTGCAAAAAGTCGTCTGAAACAAATGTGGGCATTGTTCAAAATCGGTGTTTCTGCAAGTGCGTTAACATTGCGTTTTATGTTTTTTCGTCCAAATCGTGTTGTGGCATTTGGCGGTTATGCGTCTGTGCCTGCGGTGTTTGCGGCGCATGTATGGAAAATACCAACATTCTTGCACGAACAAAATGCGGCCATTGGGCGTGCGAATAAGTTTGCAATGCGCTGGGTAAAAACATTGATGACCAGTTTCCCAAGTGTATCTGGTATACCCACTGGTGCAACGCGCGTTGTTTATACAGGCTTGCCTGTACGTCGTGATTTTTTAAGTATTGCGGCGACCCCGTTATCACACGAATCTAAATTGTTGGTGACGGGCGGTTCACTGGGGGCGCAAATCTTGGACGATGTTGTGCCCGGCGCGATTGCGGCAATGAAAAATAAAAAGATTTTTGTCACACATCAAACGCGGCCTGAAAATGTCGCGCGCTTACAACAGTTTTATATAGATAATAAAATTCGTGCGAATGTTTTATCTTTTATTCATGATATGGCAGATGCGATTTCATCTGCGGATTTGGTTATCGGACGCAGTGGGGCCAGTACAATCGTTGAATTGCAAACTGTTGGTCGTCCTGCGATATTGGTGCCGCTAAACATTAACCCAGACCAGGCTGCAAATGCGGAAAGTTTTGCAAAAAATGGCGGTGGTTTTGCAATTGAGCAATCAAAGTTTACGCCAAAATGGTTGACGTCTACACTGACAGAATTATTTGATAATCCATCACGTTTGGACAAGATGGCGCAAAAGGCAACTGTTCAAAATAACGCCGTAAACCTAATTGCGGATGAAATAGAAAAATAAAAGAAACGCCGTCTAAAACGGCGTTCTTTTATTTGTTAGTCTAATGTACGTAAACTAATTTTTTCTTCATCAACTATAACTAATTTTCCCGAATTAATGTTAAAGTGTCGTGCGGCATTAAACGCGTCGCGCATGCCGAACAATTCTGTGTCATAAATTGGGAATACACCACGTGCCAGACATAACTGGTTTGCAATCACAGATTCGTTGCATACTGCGATAACAGGGATGTCTGGTTTGCGACATGAAATTTGTGTTGTTGCAATTGTGTCGCGTGCAAACACAACGATTGCAGATGCTTTATTCAGATACGCCATTGACGCAACTGAACGTGACCAATCATTTTCTGGAATGTTTTCCACGCGTGACCAATCGTATGGATTTGCAATTGCGTCACCGTCTGCATTTGCCAATATGTTATACATTGTTTCGATAACATTTACAGGATTGATGCCGATTGTTGTTTCTTCGGATGTCATTGTTGAATCTGCGCGCAGGTACGCCGCATTTGCAACGTCTGTGATTTCTGCACGTGTTGGGAATTCGCTGTTTACCATTGACCCCAGCATTTGTGTCGCGACAATAACAGGTTTATTCATCTTTCTGCATTCGCGAATTATACGACGTGAAATTGCTGGTACTTCTGCATATGGAACTTCTACTGCCAGGTCGCCACGCGCAATCATGATACCGTCTGCGGCCTCTGCAATTTCTGTTATGCGATCAACAGCATTTGGGCGTTCGATTTTTGCAATAATCTTGATTGGGTGTGATGTGCGTTCTGTGATAAAGTCGCGAACTTCTGCCACATCTTCTGGTTTTTGAACGAATGATATTGCAACCCAATCAGGTTTTTTTGTAATCGCATACGCCAAATCTTCACGGTCTTTTTTTGTCAGTACAGATGTTGCAATTTCTGTGTCTGGCAGGTTAAATCCACGACGTGACCAAATCTCTGTGCCACGAATAACGGTTGCGTCAACCTTGTCTGCGGATGCAAAGTCAACACGCATTTCGATTTTACCGTCATTTAACAGAATTCTGTCGCCAATTTTTAGTGATCCTAAAACATCTGCGTCTGGTAATTGTACGCGTGTCGTGTTCCCTGGTGTTGGGTCTGTGTCAAATGTGAATTTTTGACCGATTTCCAGTGGGTATTTATCTTCTGTTTCAAAGTTTCCAATGCGGTGTTTTGGGCCTTGCAAATCAATCATTACAGCAACGGGTGAATTTAATTCTGTGGATATTTCACGAATCATGTCAATTTTGCGTCCTTGAATATCGCCAGTGTCGTGACTGAAATTCAGACGGCACATATTAACACCCGCAGAAATCATGCGTGTTAATGTTTCGCGATCTTCACACTTTGGACCAATTGAAGCAGTGATTTTTGTATATTTATTCATATTTGACCTTTATTTAGTTGATTTTGTTTTTCTTGATTTTTTCGTTTTATGATATATCATAAGTTTAACAAATAAACAAGGGGAAATAGAAATATGAAACAGGCAAATCATGGCGCAATTGATAATCAACAATTGCTTAGCATTATTGAACGTATCGAAAAATTAAACGAAGATACTGCTGCAATCGCCGCAGATATCAAGGAGATTTATAGCGAGGCTAAGTCCGCCGGATTTGATCCAAAATATATTCGTCAGATGATACGTTTGCGCAAACTGGATCCAGATGAATTGGACGAGGCAGATGAACTAACACAAATGTATCGCAGTGCATTGGGTTTGTAATGAAAGGTTTTATAAAAAACATCGAAGATTTTAACTGCGCCCATTGTGGCGCAGTTGTTCATGGCAATGGTTATACGAACCATTGTCCGAACTGTTTGTGGTCACGTCATGTTGATAATAATCCGGGCGATCGTGCTGCGACGTGTGGCGGTATGATGGAACCGATTTCTGTTGCGCCGGATGGTGCGCGTTATGTTATAACACATCGTTGCGTTGTTTGTGGTAAGGTCAAACGTCAACGAACATCTGATGATGACAACATGGATGTAATCATAGAATTGTCATCTGATAAATCATTTATATTTGGAAAATAAAAATTTCACTTGCGTGCGATTCGTCATTTGTTCTAAGATAGAATCAGGAAGGAAAGGAACATGCGTAAAATCGCAATCTCTGCATTGTCATTATTTATTGTAATGCCGGCGTTGGCAAATGCACGTCTGCCTGTTGTGAATATTGCGTCTGGCGGCGTTTCTGCACGCAGTGCATTTGGCGAAGATGTCGTTTCGCAACCACAAAAAACACGGGTTGCAAGTGCGACAAATAAACCCGCATCAACCCGTACGAAAAAGGTTGTTGCACGTAATGTCGTACCTGCCAAGGCGGCGCCAATGGTCGATTCTGGTGCCCAGATTATGGCGTCGAATGATGTGCTGGCACCACGCCGTCCCAGCAACGATTTGTGGGCGAAAAATGATTCGGCGTTACGCATGCCGACACCAAACGAATTTTCCGTAATGCGCAGTGATAGTTTGTTGCCAGAAGAAAGTCTGGATGCGCAACTTGCAAAAACGTCTGCGCGTGTTAATGCTGTGGAAAAGTCGTCTGCGCCTGCAATGTCTGAATTAGATAGTCAGATTGCGCGCCTGGTTGAATTGCAACGTCGTGCAGATGAAAGTGTGCGTACCGTGTCGTCGCGTGTAATTGCATCGCCAATCGCCACAGAAACTGTTGAACGAATTGAACCGGTAAAGGTTGCGGACGCGCGCCCAACAAAGATTGCTGCAAATGATGACAGCAAGGGAATAACCTTGCGTCGCTTGGTCGTGCCAATGGAATCAGATGATGTTGTTGTGCGCAGTGTTGAAAAAACAAAATCACCACTGATAACGAATGTTCGTGATGATATGACAAAGATGAGTCCGTCTGAATTACGTCGTGCATTCAGAAAAACGTTCTTGTCAGAAAATAAACATTTATCAACATTCCAGATTGATGATCGTTTTGATGTTGCCAGTGACATGTCCTCTTCTATCGAAGGGTTTACTGCAAAACAAGATTTGTCAGAATCTGGTGGTATTCGTCCGTTGGAAATCAAAATCAAATTCCGTAATGACGATTCGGCCTTGTCGCGTGAAAACTATACATTGCTAACAGAATATGCTGGTATTGTTGTTAACAAGCCAACCCGTGCGATTCAGGTTGCGATTCCCCAGTATATGACAGAAAGTAAGGATGCACGTAAATTGGCGGCTCGTCGTTTGGCAATTATTGAACAGGTTTTAACAGATAATGGCGTGTCGCAACAGCGTGTTGTTCCCGTGTTGTCGCAACGTGAAGAGCCTGGTTTTGTATTACGTATAATTTCCAGCGATCAGTATGAAACATTGACCCAGCAAAAGCGCAATATCTTTGGCGACACTGTTGGTAAAAAGACTTATAAAAGTATGTCGTGGTAAGGGTTATTGATTCCTTTCTTGAATTTTTGTTTCCGCCGGCGTGTCCATTATGTGATACGCCGGTATCAACACATGGTGAACTGTGTGCGTCATGTTGGGCATCAATGAATTGGATTGCGTCGCCATATTGTGCAAAGTGTGGATATCCATTTCCGGCTGATTTAGATTTGGGTGGTGTGCCATTGTGTCCGGTATGTGCGTCTGGAAATTGTGAATTAGACTGGATACGTTCTGCGTGTGTTTACGATGATGCATCGCGTTCTGCAATGTTGCCGTTTAAGCATGGTGGTCGTATAAAGTATGCACGTTTTATGTCACGTGCAATGATTTGGGCGTTGCGTGATATGGATGTCGATGCAGATATTGTGATGCCGGTACCGCTTGCGCGTCGTCGTTTGTTTCATCGTGGTTATAATCAGGCGACATTATTGGCACGCCCAATTGCGCGCGCATTAGGTATAAAAATAGATTATGATTCGGTTCGTCGTCTTTATCGTCCGGATATGGGGCATAAAACCGCGCGCGAGCGTGCAGAAAATATCCACGGCGTGTTTTCAGTTGCCAAGCCTGAATTAATACGTGGGCGTCGTATTTTGTTGGTTGATGATGTAATGACAACCGGCGCAACCTTTTCAGAATTGCGCCGGGTATTAATGCGTGCAGGTGCGTCGGCTGTATACGGCGTGACGTTTTGCCGTGTTGTGCGTGCAATTTAGGCAGTATATTGTCCTTGTATATTTTTGCCCATCAGCATCTGCAATTGTTGTGATTGTTCTTGCCAGATGACTTTTCCTGCAAATTGTTTCATCAGATTAATAATAATCTCTTCTTCGGGCGTATATATTTTACGCTTTGTTGGAATTCTTAATTCCGCAACAATTTGTTTCTCTATATATGCTGTATAGTATACATGCTGCTCATAGTTTTCGTCTGTTTCAGTACAGAATTCCAAGGCAAACATATCGTTGTTTGGCAACATAACAACATATTCTTTTATTGTGCCACTTGGGTCAATATGTGAAGACACCGGTTGTGTTGCAATGCACATCCTAACCAGTTCCAGCAAGACTTTGTCT
>JAFTTY010000019.1 GCA_017466525.1 Alphaproteobacteria bacterium | reverse complement strand
TGACTGTGGTTTTGATTCCACTTTTTTCTGTGATTCTGCACTTTGACGACAGTCGTCCAACATTTCTTGCGTTTCGCGCAAATCTTGTTTTAATTCGACAATAGAATCTGTCAGCTGACGAATTTTATCTGTATTATCAACATTCGCCACAGGATCCTTTTTATCAAAATCACGTATTACATCTTTTACCGCACGATTACACTCTGGCACACAGAAAATTATTAAACCTGCGACAACTGCACTAACAGCACCTGTTGCCAACCACCATTTTTTTGCAGAACTGGCCATAAAAAATCCTTTTTGTTTACTGTCGACAACAAGCATAGACAAAATCAGCAACTTTGTCAAACACAAATAAAAAAACGGAACTCTTTGATATTTCCCTTTGCACGTCATTTGCTTTTTTGATATAATCACATGCAAGAGAGAAAATGAGAAAGCACCTATTATTTTTAATATCTGCGGTTTTACTGACGTCTGGCGCACACGCGGCGTCAAAGTGTTCACATGCAAATTTAACACGTTGTCTTGATTCTGCATGCGCAATAAACCTATCAACAAATCCGGCGGCCCGTTGTCAGTATTGTGGCACATCCAGTGCTGGCGAACCGGTAAAAAGCAAAATGCGCAGCGTTTCTGCCGGCGCATCTGCAAAATATAACATTTCAGAAAAAGATCTTAAAAAGGCACCAACAGATCCTGGGAAACGCTATGCCTGGGCAACAGAACAATGTATTAAAAAGATTGCAGGCTGTACCCCAGACGACGTGTCAGAGGCATATGATTCCCTGATTGAACAATCATGTACTGCGGCGGGCGTTTCTGCAAAAATGGCTGCGGCCCAAGAAAAAGTTGGTAAAAAGAAAACACAGACATCATGCAAAACAGACATTCGCGCATGCGTCGTCGCCCAGAACCGTTGTACATCTGATTTCCGCGCATGCGAAGCGGACGCCGACTTTGACAAATTCTTTTCTGCCTGCGGGGTTGAGGTATCGGGTTGCGACGAATACATATCTGCAATTCGTTCTGAATTAATTTCTGATCGCAACAACGCAATAAAAAATGCAGACGTCATCTTGGCACAAATTGCAGAATCATATGCCAAGGCACGCGATCAAAAATTAGCAACCACCAAGAATTCGTGCAAGAATAATTCCGGATATACTTCTTGCGTTGAAACGGTATGCGCGAACAACATGCCGAACAAATGTGGTGACGGATTCCAGGGTGAAAAAACAATGGCGGGGCAATTGTGCCGATTCCACGAAATCGCATGTGCAACAATTGATTAAACGAAACGATGAAAACAAAGACACAAAATCTTGGCCAAAAATTTTTAAACGCACGCGTACTGTTGCGCGCGGTAATTTGCACATTGGTGTTGGTTGCATTTGCATATCCTGATGCCGGTTACGCCGCAACAAAAAAGACCCAGACCACCACATCAAAAACCACTGGCAAAACGACCAAGAAAACAACGGTCAAGAAAAAGGTAACAACAAAACCCACCAAGGTATCTGTTAAAGAAGACGAAGAACCAATTATCATCGAAGATAAAACATCACAATTTTCAGATGTCCTGGGCGAAGCATCTACATCAGATAACGACAGTTCGAAATCGGCACTGGCTGAAAAGATTCGCGCCCAACGTGCTGCCTTGGATGCACGCGACGCGGTTGATACTGCGAACGCAAAAATGCAAAATTCAATGGCAAACGGTCAAAACGCATGTGACTTTGGCCTGCGCGAATGTATGAAGAAAAAATGTGGCAATAATTATTCCAAATGTTCCAAAGACACAGACACCCTGTGGGGCGACAAAATGGACGCATGTCGTCGCGACCTGCCCTGCACCGGCGAAGAATATCGTATATTCACGACCGAAATAAAGGCCGACCGCGACATGAACACAAAAATTGGTTCATACACATCAATCATCGATTGCGGCAATCGCTATAACGATTGTGTAATTACGGAATGCGGAAAAACATTCTCAAAATGTCTGGGCAAAAGTGCCGGCGACAAGGCAATTGAAAAATGTAAAAAAATCGCGAACGAATGTAAAGAGCAAGACAGTGGTCTGCCGTCCCGCATGATGGAGGTATTCGGAACCCTGCGTCAAGATGCAGAAAAACAAATCAAAAAAGACGAAGAAAAATTATACAGTTTGCGCGACAGCATGGCAGACACCTGCAAAATGTTGGGCGCAATGTTTGACGAACGCACCTTGGATTGCGTGTATACTGTAAACTTTTTTGCTGGCGATAAAAACACATTATTTGCGTCCAAGAAAGCCTATGCAGGCAGCACGTTTAACTGTGATCAGAATTGGTTTGGTATCGATGTCACAACATTCAAAGAAAACGCATATCGTCTGACCCGTTCCCAGACGGCGGCATCCTCTGCAATGTTGGGCAGTGGTGTTGGTACCGCGGTTGGTTCGATAACCAGTGGCGCATTGAATAGAGCCCTAGACCGTCAAAAGGCAGAAAAAGCGTTAAAGAAAGCGAAAGAAGAAGGGAAGTCATCTGAGGAAGAAGATTCTGATAATAGCAAAGACGAGGAAGATAATTCTAACGAAAAAGAGTGCACAAAAGACGAAAATTGTGGCGCAGGTCAGACATGCACAAACGGTAAATGCAAAGCGAAAGATGCTGATAAAGGAAGCGAATGGGAAATAGAAACCAATTCTGAAAAGATTAGACAGTGCGATACTTCGCTGTCTACAAAACCTACAGCGTGGGGTACAGGCTGGTGTTTCTTTAACCCAGAAACAGACGAACTTACTAATACTCCTGTGCCAGAATGGTTTGATGCGTTTTGTGGTTCCGAAGAAAAAATGTATCAAGGTTGTGTTACAGATCCTGACGATCCAACATATGCAGACTGTAAGTCATATTTAGAATGGCGACAAAAAAATCCAAACGTCACTTGTTGTGAATTAAAAAAAGCGGCAGGGAACGAAAACGAAGCATCAATGTGTCTTCATTGTTCAAATGCATGGCATTGTATGTACGGCGAGGGACGACCTATAAAAGGCGAATGCGATAACAAGTCGGAACTTTTAAAAGATCCAAAAAAATACCCGATGCCCTGTTAATTGTTTTATCAATATCATTCGGTGGATACATACGGTACAGTCGAGAGGTGCTATGCCCCACACTTTTTGTGAGGGGCATACATGCACCAAACCCACCAAAATTACGTTTTTAATTTCCCAGAAACTTAAGCACCATACCCAAAACAAAACTCAAAGAGTTTTGTCACCCCAAAGCTTGACCACGGAACCCAGGTGTATAAAATCCCCTTCGCTGGCGAAGGGGTGGCATGCGAATGCATGACGGGGTAGTGTTTTTTTGGTTCGCGTTGCTCTCACTACTTAGCCCCACTCCTGCCGTCGCAGGAGTGACAATGTTTTTAATATTCCAGAAAATTAAACACCACACCAAAACAACTTTTTTGCAAAAAAAGTTGTCATTCCTGCTTCGGGCCCCGCAAAAATTGAAAAATTTTTGTGGGTGATACCAGGCAGGAACAGGGTCTTTTAACCGCGCATAACATGCGCCAAATTAAAACTTAAAGAGTTTTGTCACCCCTGCCGTCGCAGGATTGACAAGATGCTTAATTTTTGCAAACCAAAAAAGCCCAATTGCGACTATAATCAATACATTCAAAACTTAGTAGTTGTACATTTTGTTTCTGGATCACCCCAGCGTTTACATTTTGTATTACCGAACACCGGCACACTGGGCTTTGTACAATATTGTGCTTCGATACATTTTTCACATTCAATATCATCCCAATTAAACTTTGTTGATATCTTTTCTTTATAATTCCATTGATTCATTTCATAATACCCCGTCAATTGGGTTGGCCGTGCTTTCGATTTTGCGGTCGTATCCTTGGTCGTTGCCACCAAGGCAGTTTCTGCTACCACAGCAGCAGCACCAACACCCGTTGCAACCCCAGCGATAACCGCACTGGTCGCCAAGGACCCCGCATAAGCCATCCCCCCTTTCACAACCACCGTCACTAATCCTGCCCCCGCCTCTGCCGCGGCACTCATCGCACCAGCACCAGCCCCAGCAGCAATACCCGCGGCACCGAATGTAAATATCGACGCAACCACAATTGCCGCAACAATAATAACACCAATAATAATCTTTCCTATTACACCGCCAGGTGGCGTTGGCGAACGTGGCAATGCCGAAATTTGTGCCATGCTGATACATGCCTGACGCGCTGCCTCGCGATAGGCGTCTTTTTTGTTTTCGCCACGAATTTCCGCCTGGCGTGCAGCAATCTTGCCATAATCAATCAGCAACCGTTCTGACAATTCATCATACTTTTTATAATAATTCTTTTTTGCAACCGACAGCGCCCCATTTGCAATAATCATACGTGTCTGTTTGGTCAATTCCGGAAAACGTGCCGACCCCTCCATTTTTATATCTTTCATACCTTTGACCGCA
The DNA here is from genome assembly GCA_017466525.1 of Alphaproteobacteria bacterium. Lineage (GTDB taxonomy): Bacteria > Pseudomonadota > Alphaproteobacteria > Rs-D84 > Rs-D84 > Enterousia. The sequence goes on along the minus strand of JAFTTY010000019.1, from coordinate 3,481 downwards.
CGCCCAGTCATACAGTATTGAACAGTCGGATCCGATTCTATCGCAGCAATAACACCATCGACACCCTGTTGTAATGCATTTAATTCATTTTGTACACGTTCACGATCAAGTGGTGTCATTACATCTTTCAATTGTGCCGTTTCAATATATTCATCAATCGTACTATACTTTCCCTGTGAATCAACCTCAACAGACGACCAGTAAATAACCCCATCCAGTTTACCTGCAAATGGTGTCACCGGCCCCATATGTCCTGTCTTTGACCCCTCAACACGTCCCAACAACTCATCTGGTATTTCTGTCTGATCTTTATAACAATTTTCACCGGCAACAACAACATCATCACCAACAATAACGTACGGACATATATTATATGCCAACGTCTGGGCACCAATATATTGATTGGTGGTTTTACTGGTACAATCATCTGCGTCACCACAGACACGTATCGTTGCCTCAGTCAAGGCATTTTGACATTCTTTCAAGAAATTATTATCAATATTAACCATGATACCACGAACCATATTAAACAGTTCATCGTAAACATCGTCATCCCTGACATTTTCTGCACCATAAACTTTTTGGCAACCCATCAGTTTATCATACGGACACAATCTGATAATTGTATCTGTATCCAGTCCGATACATTTTGTATAGTCTTTGCCACACCTATCATCTGCTTGCAGGCAATCTTTTAACTCAGTTGTACATGCATTAACACGCATTGACGCCAATGCCGCCAAAACATAATCCCAAATATTAGACTGTTCCGCACTTTCCCTGGATGACGCGTCAATACCACATGCATTCAATGGTATCTTACACAAATGCAACATACTTTCTGGTCGCGTCAAACACAAATCATAGGAACCATCAGGATCTTTTTCATCGATATTTTCTTTACATGCCTTTTGAAAACATTCAGAAATACTGCCAATGCAGTCTTGGCGCGCCTTATCTTCTGCAATAATTTCTGCATTTTTAAGTTGCGGTGCAACATCTTTCAAAAAAGTATCCCAAACCTTATCCGCAACCGCCACGCACGATTTTGTCACACTTTCACACAATGTTTTTTTAGACATCAACATATCGTATGTTGATGCAGAAATCTCAATATTGGTAACCGCGCCTTTGATTTGATATGGCGCCCCTGCACCATTTGATGTTGATTTTATGACATTCGTTGCGTCCATCGCACTCATCACTGCACAAGATGAAAAAATCATCACCGCAACCACCCGTCGTCTGCATACATTTTTTAAATTCAATCGTACATTGTCCCAAATCATATTTATTTGATTCTTTTATTTCTGTCAGCGCAGCAGAACGCATTGCTTGATGCGCAGCATCTATTTTTTGTTTTGCTTCCTTTTTCTTCTGGTTGACAGAATTTTCGTATGCCACGCAATCAGACTTAATCTGTTGCGAATATGCCAACCCCAACATTTTTATTTCCGATTCGCATTCTGGAATTTTTTCAACACACACTTCATGCGCAGAAACAAAGCGACTGCTTCCACGCCCTTTACCATCTGTATCAGATTTCCATAAATCTAAATGTGTTTTATCTTTCTTTTTTGGCTTTGCCGTAATCGCAGAAATATCTACACCTGTTTCAATCGTTTCCACACCAGTTGTCGCCAACTGAAAAGACTGTAAATCCATTTCTTCGATTTCTGCCAAGATTTTATCAATCTCAAAAATCTTGTTATTACAATTACAACGTCCACCAACCTCGTTTTCAATCATGCAAAACGAATCGATACACCCATTATATTTTTGTGCACACGATTCGCTGACCATTGTATTTTCTGTTGCCACGGCAATTTTTGTACCACCGGCAACGACATTTTGTTTTACACCGGCACGCGCCGCAACCGCCTTATTTTTCGCCGGCGCGCGCGATGCCACGCCCCCCACTTCACGCGTAGGGATTGCCGCACGACCGCGACTTGCCACATTTGACTTTGCACTTGTCGCCCCACGTGTCGTGGTTACCTGCCCCGCATTACCACGCGCCGACGTTGTCGCACGACGCGCAGCCGCAAGTCCATCCCCCACAAAACAGAACGCAATAAAAAAGGCAGATAAAATAATTCTATTTAGAATTGCACGTCTTCGCATTTTTCAACATTTTCGCCCCAATACTTACAATACTTGTTCTTTTTCATCTTGGCGCATTTCTGCGAACGCACACAACGTTTACAAACCAATCCTTCCCAATTAAATGTCGTCGTTATCGTTTCCTTATAATTTTTTTCTTCATGCGTTCCAGACCCAACTAACAACAATCCATCTGGACTGGTTGGAACCGGTGTTGATACCTTAACAGTCCCCAACACCGACGACTGTGCATAATTAACACAGGCCTGACGCGCGGCCTCGCGCCGATAATCAAGCGCGTTTTCATTTTTAACCTCTGCGACACGTGTAGCAATTGCGACATAATCCTGGGCACTTCGTTTTTGCAAATCGTCATATTCTTTATAATAGTTATCACGTGCCTTTTGCAAAGCAGCCGACGCAATAATAGAACGCATTTGCCCCGTCAACCCTGGAAAGCGTGCTTTTCCGCCCTCACCGATACTATCAACATCAGACTCTTTGTTCCTTCCCCTACCAGCCTTTGCCATACCTTGCACTTCACGTCCGGTCATACAGAACTGCACCTTTGGGTCTGCTTCTATCGCCTCTATGGCGATATTGATACTATTACGCAATACCAACAATTCGTTTTCTGCCTTGCTGGTCAGCTTAAATCCGTCAATAGTAACTACTGCCTTATCCCTCAAATTTCCATTTTCATCAATAAAGCTTATCGCGTCCCACGGTATTTCACCGTCTATCTTGGTCGCAAAGTCCCTCCATTGGGTACCAGATATTCTATTCGACCCCACAGAGGTTGCAACCGCTGCATCTTCTGAATGACGCCCCAGTTCAGAATCCTGAATCTGTTCCACAGTCATCTTACAGTTGTTAGTAAATCCATTTTCATTATACTCACAAATTTTATATTCTAGCGATCTTGCCCCTATACCATCATCTACTGTAAGCCCGTTACAATTTTCTGTATCGCCACAGACTTTAATCATTGCTTCGTTAGCGGCATTTTGGCATTCTGTCAGGAAGTTATTATCGATATTCAGCATAATACCTTGTACCATATTTGCGAGTTGGTCATAAACATCATCACCCCTAACATTATCTTCGCCATAAACTTTTTGGCAACCTGTCAGTTTATCATAAGGACACATTCTGATAATAGTATCAGTATCTAGTCCGATACATTTAGTATAGTCTTTACCGCATCTATCATCGGATTGCAGGCAATCTTTAACTTCTGCGGTACAAGAGTCAGCTCTCATACTTGCGAGTCTAGCGACTACGAAGTCCCAAATATTAGATTGTTCTGCTTTTTCTTTTGAGGAGGCATCGACTCCACACGCATTCAACGGCACCTTACAAACATTTAACATGGTTT